>RFIV01000010.1 GCA_003695085.1 Gammaproteobacteria bacterium | reverse complement strand
GTGGGGGGCACAGCGATGTATTTCAAGGCGCTGGCCCAGGGCATCTCGGATCTGCCATCGGCTGATCCTGCCACCCGTGCGCAGATTGAGGCCGAGGCGGCGGAGCGCGGCTGGCCGGCGCTTCACGCAGAGCTGGAAAAAGTGGACCCTGAGGCCGCCGCCCGGATTCATCCGAACAATCGTCAGCGGATTCAGCGCGCACTGGAGGTCTGGCGGATGACCGGCAAGCCCCTGTCCGCGTTCTGGGCGGATGAGCAGGGCTACATGGGTGGGCATGCCAGCTGGGATGCGCACAGTCTCGCCGGCGTACCCTGGCCGGTGATCAGTATCGCGCTGGCCCCTCATGAACGGTCAGTCCTGCACCGGCGTATTGAAGCGCGCTTCGACCAGATGCTGGCGCAGGGGTTCGAGGAGGAGGTTCGCCGTCTGCACGCTCGCGGGGACCTGAATCCGGAACTGCCCGCAATCCGGGCTGTCGGCTATCGTCAAATGTGGTCATATGTGGTCGGCGAGACGGATCTGGCCACGGCGAGGGAGAAAGGCATTATCGCCACGCGCCAGTTGGCCCGGCGGCAGCTGACCTGGATGCGGCAGTGGCCGGACGTGCAATGGCTGTACTCGGAAGACGGTGTCGACACAAATTACCAGCGTGTCATCGAAATTCTGAAACAAACAGGTAAAATTGTATAAACACGTACTAGGTCAAACCGGGCAACATCGCTATACTTGCCCCCTGAACGGCTTGGATTTCGTTTTTTTACATTTTTTCCCGAACCTCGATAATAAACAGGAGAATACTGATGTCAAAAGGGCACTCCTTACAAGACCCTTACCTGAACGCGCTGCGTAAGGAACGCGTACCCGTATCCATTTTTCTGGTCAACGGAATCAAGCTGCAAGGTCAGATTGAGTCATTCGACCAATTCGTGATTCTGCTGAAGAACACCGTCAGCCAGATGGTCTACAAGCATGCCATTTCCACGGTTGTGCCGGCCCGCAATGTCCGCATTCAGCAGCCGGGTCAGGGTGAAGACGAAAACAACGGCTGATTGCCCGGTCGAATAACCGACATTGTTTGAACGTCCTGACGGAGGTGAACGCGCGGTTCTCGTTCACCTCGACATGACAGACGAAAAGGACCGCGAAGACCCGCGAGAATTCACCGAACTGGTCGTCTCTGCCGGTGTTGAGCCTGTGGTGCTCGTCACCGGCAGTCGTCGTGCGCCCAGTCCGGGCACCTACGTTGGCGAAGGCAAGGTGGATGAGATTCGTGAAGCCCTGCAGCTGCACGAGGCGGATGTCGTCATCTTCAATCACACGCTCAGCCCGTCCCAGGAGCGCAACCTGGAGCGCGAGCTCAAGTGTCGTGTGCTGGACCGTATTGGCCTGATTCTCGATATCTTTGCCCAGCGCGCCCGCACACATGAAGGCAAGCTTCAGGTGGAGCTGGCGCAGCTCGAGCATCTCTCCACCCGGCTGGTCCGGGGCTGGACGCACCTTGAGCGGCAGAAAGGGGGGATTGGTCTGCGCGGGCCGGGTGAAACCCAGCTCGAAACCGACCGTCGTCTGCTGCGCGAGCGCATCAAGACCCTCAACAAGCGACTGGAAAAGGTGCGTCGGCAGCGTGAACAGGGCCGCCGTGCCCGGCGGCGAGCAGATGTGCCCACGGTGTCGCTGGTGGGCTACACCAACGCGGGCAAGTCGACCTTGTTCAACACCCTGACGTCTGCACAGGTCTACGCCGCCAACCAGCTCTTTGCCACGCTTGACCCGACCTTGCGCCGGCTTGAGATTGAAGGCGTCGGGCCGGTGATCTTTGCCGATACTGTCGGCTTCATCCGGCACCTGCCGCACAAGCTCGTGGATGCTTTCCGTGCGACGCTGGAAGAAACCGTGAATGCCACATTGCTGCTGCACGTGGTGGATGCAGCTGATCCACGTCGCCGTGAGAATATCGAGCAGGTCGAACTGGTCATTGATGAAATAGACGCCGATGAGGTGCCGGTACTGCTCGTCTACAACAAGGTGGATCTGCTGGACGAAGACGATGCAGGCCCGCGAGTGGACCGGGATGAGCACGGGCGTGCCTGGCGGGTCTGGGTCTCTGCCAAAACGGGTGCCGGTCTGGATCTGCTGGCTGAGGCCATTCGCGAACGCCTGGCCGTGGACACGTTCGAGGGCTGGCTGCGCCTGCCTGCCTCCATGGCGCGATTCCGTGCACGGCTGCATGAAGCGCAGGCAATTCTTACCGAAAATTATGGTGAACAGGGGGAATTCCTGTTGCATGTCCGGCTGCCTCTGGCAGACTGGAACGCATTATTGCGGCAGCAACAGATTCAGGCAGAGTCTGTGTGTCTGAACGGTTGCCCACAGCAAGTGAGCAACTTAGACTAGCCGATCATCAGAGTACGAGACGATACGTTAAGGGGAGACCTATGGCTTGGGATGGACCAGGCAAGAACGATCAGGATCCGTGGGGAGGGCGTCGCAACAACGACGGGCCACCGGATCTGGATGAGGTAATTCGCAAGGCGCTGAACAAGCTGGGCGGCCTGTTCGGCGGCAAGCGTTCGGGAGGCGGCGGTACCGGGGGTGGCAATGCCGGGGCGACCGGTGGTGTGGCGGCCCTGATCGTGGTCCTGCTGGTAGTACTGCTCGGTTACAACTCGGTATACCGGGTAGATGAAAAAGAACAGGCCGTCGTCCTGCGTCTGGGCAAGTATCACGCCACGGTAGGACCGGGCTTGCGTTTCCGCATCCCGCTGGTGGACCGGGTCATCATTGAAGATGTGACCTCGGTGAAAAGTCAGAAGAAAACCGGCCACATGCTTACGGAAGACGAGAATATCGTCGATATTGACCTGACTGTTCAGTATGTCATTCGTGACCTCCGGCAGTATGTGCTGGATATCCGAAGCCCGCAGAGCACCCTGGTGTTCGCCATCGACAGTGCCCTGCGTCATGAGGTGGGCAGCACCGAGATGGATCAGGTCCTGACTGAAGGTCGTGAACTTCTCGCGGGCAAGGTCAAGCAGCGCCTCCAGGAGTATCTGGACTTCTACGGCTCGGGTATTGATGTGCGCCAGGTGAACATCAATGACGCGCAGCCACCGAAGGCTGTCCAGGCAGCGTTCGAAGAAGTGCAGCGAGCCAAGGAAGATGAGCAGCGGGTGATCAATGAAGCTGAAGCCTATCGCAACAAGGTGGTGCCGGAAGCGCGCGGTAAGGCGCAGCGGGTGAAGGAAGAGGCTGATGGTTACCGGGCAGCCATCATCGCCAAGGCCGAGGGTGACGTGGCCCGCTTCGTCAAGGTGTACGACGTCTACAAGACTGCGCCGGAAGTGACACGTGAGCGCATGTATATCGATACGCTGGAAAATGTGCTTTCCAACACCAGCAAGGTGTTGGTCGATCAGAAGCAGGGCAACAGTCTGCTTTACCTCCCGCTGGACAAGCTGCGCAGCGAGCAGGGTACCCTGAACCGTACGCTGGAGCGGGTGCAGCGTAATGTGCAGGACAGCGGGCAGACTCAGTCACGTCCGTTCGAGTCCAATGCGAATCGTTTGCTGAGGCGGGGAGGCTGATCAATGAGTGGACGTTTGAGTGGAATCCTGGTTGGCCTGTTGGCCGTGGTATTTATTGGCTTGCAGGTCGTCTATGTAGTGCCCGAGACCCATCGTGCAGTCAAATTGCGCTTTGGTGAACTGGTGGAGAGCGGTATCCAGCCCGGGCTGCATGTTCGCGTGCCGGTCATGCACGAAATCAAGCAGTTTGACGTGCGGGTCCTTGCCATGGACTTTCCGACCAAGACCTACCTGACCAACGAGAAGAAGCCGCTCTCTGTTGATGCCTATGCCACCTGGCAGATCGTGGATGTGGCCAAGTATTACCGGACAACCACGGGTGATGAGCGCAAGGCCATGCTGCTGCTCGAATCGCGGATAGACAACGGGCTGCGTGATCAGTTCGGCAAACGTACCATGCATGAAGTGGTGGCGGGCCAGCGTGAGGAGCTGATGGTGGAGCTGACCCAGAGCATGGATCGCATTGCGCAGGACGAGTTCGGTATCAAGATTATTGATATCCGCGTCAAGGCCATCGATCTGCCACCGAAGGTCAGCGATTCGGTCTATCGCCGCATGGAATCCGAACGTCACAAAGAAGCACAGGAACGCCGCTCCAAGGGTGAGCAGCTGGCCGAGGGGATTCGCGCGGACGCCGACCGTCAGGCACGCATCATTATTGCCGAGGCCACGCGGGATGCGGAGAAAATCCGGGGTGAAGGGGATGCCGTTGCGGCGCAGATTTACGCAGATGCCTTCAGTCGTGACCAGGAGTTCTATCGCTTCTATCGCTCGCTGAGCGCTTATGAAAAGGCCTTCTCCGGCAAGGATGACCTTCTGGTTCTGGAGCCGGACAGCGACTTCCTGAGCTACCTCAAGGATCGCGACGGCAAATAAAGCGTTTGGATCGGCACCCAGCCGTGTTAGAATCCTGCAACCGGGGCCTGTCCCCGGTTTTTTGTGTGCGCGGGCCCGTGAAAAGGCCCTTCAACAGAGGTTTGTAATGAGCGACGCCTCCCTGAATCCCACGGCAACGGACCGCTGGATGTTGCCCGAAGGCATTGAAGAAGTCCTGCCCCCGGGGGCCTGGCAACTGGAATCCCTGCGCCGGCGACTGCTGGACGTATACCAGCGCTGGGGCTATCAACTGATCGTGCCGCCACTGGCAGAATTTCTGGACTCCTTGCTGACAGGTGTCGGGCATGACCTGGATCTGAAAACCTTCAAGCTCACAGACCAGCTGAGCGGCAAGATGATGGGGATTCGAGCGGACATGACGCCCCAGGCGGCGCGTATCGACGCGCGCCAGCCCGGAAACGGCATCCGCCGGTACTGTTATATTGGCTCCACGCTGCTGACCCGTCCCAAGGGGGTCAATGGCTCCCGCGCACCCGTACAGGTGGGCTGCGAGCTGTTTGGCTCGGATGCGCTGGCGGCGGACGCCGAAGTGGTCTGCCTGATGCTTCACTCTCTGGAAGCCTGCGGCGTGCCCGCTACCCATCTGGAGCTGGGGCATATGGGGGTCTACCGCGCATTGCTTGCGCGTACCGGTATTTCGGAAGCGGAAACCGTGGCCCTTTTCGAGGCGCTCAAGCGTCGCTCCATTCCCGACGTGGACCATTTGTCAGCGTCCCTTCCGGAAAACGAACGCGAGCTGATCCGCGCGCTTCCCAGATTGTCCGGCGGGTTGGACGTGATTGGCAAGGCGCGGGCACTACTGGACCATGCAGACCTGACGGCCGCTCTGGATGCGTTGGAGCAGGTCGCGCAGTGTGTGCAGAAAGACTTCCCGGATGTGGACATCCACATAGATCTGGGCGAGCTGCGCGGATACACCTATCACACGGGTTTGACCTTCTCCGCCTATCGAAGCGGGATGGGCAGCGCCCTTGCGCACGGTGGCCGGTATGACGGCGTGGGCGCAAGTTTCGGGCGCCCCCGGCCCGCGACCGGATTCAGTCTGGACTTGCGTGCGTTGTTGCCTCTGATACAAGCGCAAGCCACACCGCCTCTGGCCGTGCTGGCGCCTGCCGAAGGGGGTGAAGCCCTGGAGGCTGCCATCCGGGAGCTTCGCCGGACACGTCCAGTGATTCGCCGAATGCCCGGTGATGCGCTGGAAGACTATTCGGATTCCTGCGATGCCATGCTCACCTGCAAGGACGGTGTATGGCGTCCCGAACCTTTTTCAAACCGTTCCTGAACTTCCCGGAGACAAACTGATCATGGGCAGAAATGTAGTGGTACTGGGTACCCAGTGGGGTGACGAGGGCAAGGGCAAGATCGTTGACCTGCTCACTGAAAAGGCAACCTGCGTGGTGCGCTATCAGGGTGGACACAATGCCGGGCACACCCTGGTCATTGGTGACAAGAAAACGGTCCTGCACCTGATACCGAGCGGCATCCTTCGGGAGAACGTGTCCTGTTTCATCGGCAACGGCGTGGTGCTCAGCCCGGAGGCCCTGCTCAAGGAAATCCGCATGCTCGAGGACAATGGCGTACCGGTGCGTGAACGCCTGTTCCTCAGCGAAGCCTGTCCGCTGATCCTGCCTTATCACGTGGCACTGGACCAGGCACGTGAGGCCCGCCGCGGCGCCGCGAAGATTGGTACCACGGGGCGCGGTATCGGTCCGGCCTATGAAGACAAGGTGGCACGTCGTGGTGTGCGGTTGGGCGACCTGGCCCGCCCGGCGCTGTTTGAAGAAAAGCTCCGCGAGATCATGGACTACCATAATTTCGCCCTGACCCAGTATTACGGTGCGGAGGCGCTCGACTTTGCCCAGGTCCGTGATGAGGCGCTGGCCCAGGCTCAGGAACTGCTGCCTATGATGACGGATGTGACGGACCGCCTGCATGCAGCACGCAAGGCCGGTGCACACATCCTGTTCGAGGGTGCTCAGGGCTCCATGCTGGATATTGATCTTGGCACCTATCCCTATGTGACGTCTTCCAACACCACGGCCGGCGGAACCGCCACGGGTTCCGGATTCGGACCGCTTTACCTGAACTACGTGCTGGGCATTACCAAGGCGTATGCCACGCGGGTAGGTTCCGGTCCCTTCCCAACCGAGCTGTTTGACGAGATGGGCGCACACCTGGCGAAGGTGGGCAATGAATTCGGTGCAACCACGGGCCGGCCCCGTCGCTGCGGCTGGTTTGATGCCGTGGCCCTGCGCTATGCCATTCAGATCAACAGTGTAACCGGCATCTGCATGACCAAGCTGGACGTCCTCGATGGCCTTGAAACCGTGAAAGTGTGTGTCGGATACAAGGATGCAGATGGAAATGAAGTGTCCCATCCGCCCATCGGATCGGAGGGCTTTGAAGCGGTGACCCCGGTATACGAGGAGTTGCCGGGCTGGAAGGAAAGCACCTTCGGCGTACAGTCCTATGATGCGCTGCCGGAGAATGCGAAAGCCTATCTGCGTTTTCTCGAAGAACAGATCGAGGCGCCCATCGATATCATCTCCACGGGGCCTGAGCGTAACGAGACCATCATTCTGCGTCACCCATTCGAAGATCAGTAAGCCTACATGCCCGCTCAGTCGCAGCGGGCAACCTTGACGGTCAATGGCCAGCGAACGGTCAGAAGCTGCTCGCTCGGCCAGAGACTGGCCAGTTTGCTGGCTATGGCGGGAAGGGGGGAGCGGCCGTTGTCTGCCCGGTAGGCCGTGCCGGCTGACCAGCTGTCCAGGTAGTTGAGGAACTGCTCGCGCGACCAGGTGCAGCTCAGACCGAATTGAGGCGCAGGTGCTTCCCGCAGGAATGATGGAAAATTCGGATAGCCCGCCAGAAGCGTGTCACGGGCGGGCGCCCAGTATGGGCCCAGCACATGATCATGGTAGTGCCGGACGCACGCATCAATATCGGGGCGAATGCGCGTCAGGCCGTAGCCCCAGATGACCACGGCCCCTCCCGGTCGCAATACCCGCATGAACTCCTTTTCCACTGCCGGGCCGTCGAACCAGTGCCAGGCCTGCGCCACGGTCACCAGATCGACGCATGAATCCGGAAGCGGCAACGCCTCGGCCCGCGCCTGAACAAACTGGATACCCGGAACGG
>RFIV01000133.1 GCA_003695085.1 Gammaproteobacteria bacterium | reverse complement strand
TCCGCCTCGTTATGACCGCGACGGCGATAGCAGAACAGGTCGATCACCACGTCCTTCTTGAACGTGTTGCGGAAATCCAGAGCCAGCTGCGTGACGTAAACAACGGCCTCGGGATCATCACCGTTGACATGGAAAATCGGCGCCTGAACCATCTTGGCCACGTCGGTGCAATACTCGGTTGAACGCGCGTCTTCCCGCTTGTGGGTGGTAAATCCGACCTGGTTGTTGATGACGATATGAACCGTTCCCCCGGTCTTGAAACCACGGGTCTGGCTCATCTGGAAGGTCTCCATCACCACACCCTGACCGGCGAAGGCCGCATCACCGTGCATCACGATAGGCACGACCAGGTCACCCTTGTCATCACGGCGCCTGCGCTGACGGGCGCGCACCGACCCTTCCACAACCGGCGACACAATTTCCAGGTGCGAGGGGTTGAAGGCCAGTGCCAGATGCACCTCGCCACCCGGCGTCAGGACATTTGACGAAAAGCCCTGATGGTATTTCACGTCGCCCACGCCTTCATTCAGCGTGACCTTGCCTTCAAATTCGTCAAACAGGTCTTTCGGGTTCTTGCCGAAGGTGTTGACCAACACATTCAGACGGCCCCGGTGCGCCATGCCAATGACCACTTCCTTGGCGCCTGCCATGCCCGAACGCTGAATCAGCTCATCCACCATGGGAATGAGCGACTCGCCGCCTTCCAGTCCGAATCGCTTGGTACCCGGGTAACGGGATCCCAGATATTTTTCCAGACCTTCCGCCGCGGTGAGGCGTTCAAGCGTATGCAGCTTGCGCTCGGTGTCATACTGCGGATGCGAACGAACACTTTCCATTCGCTGCTGAATCCAGCGGCGCTCCTCGGTATTGACGATGTGCATGTATTCCACACCGATGGCGTCACAATAGGTTTCTTCCAGATACTGGATGATAGTGCGCAGAGGCAGCTTTTCCTCACCGAAACACAGCGGCCCGGTCTGAAACTCGGTATCCAGATCGGCGGCAGTCAGGCCGTGATATTCAAGCTCGAGATCCTCGACGTGCTCGCGCTCCATCAGCCCCAGGGGATCCAGTCTGGCTTTCTGGTGTCCCCGTACCCGGTAGGCGTTGATCAGCTGCAGAACCTTGACCTGCTTTCGCTCATGCTCGGCCGCCACGCTGTCGCCAGCCTGGGTGCCCGCAGCCGTACCATGACGGCGACGCCCGATTTCAAGGAACTGTTGCCGGATAACGTGATGGGGAATGTCTTTGGAGGGAAGGCCTTCGGGTACCGGCAGCGTATCGAAGTAATCACGCCACTCATCCGGTACAGAGTTGGGATCTGTCAGGTAAAGCTCATATAGTTCGTCAACGTAGGCCAGATTTCCCCCTGACAGGTGGGACGTCCGCCATAATTGCTCCATGGTGCTTTCTTGCATGCTCGCTCGCCTTTTTCGGAGTGACTGCCAGTCCGTTATCAAAAAATGGATCTCCGCCGCAAAGCGCAGGGCACAGCCCGCCATACCCAGACTACCACTGGCACATCCGGGTACGCTCTGCATACAGCGTTACCACCGCTCCCAAATCAGAAGAATAGAAGAGCAGTGCTATTCTGTTAAATTTTTTTTGACAACTAAATCAGCAACGACCGAAACACAAGTGAGCGTTTTACCGCTTGTTATTGTTATTTTGACGTTCTTTTTTTGATTTTTTATATGGCGAGAAAGCGGCCCGATGACCGCCTTCTCCAGTACTACCGCCTCAGACTGCTCGCTCAAGCAGCATGTTGCGGATGTGGCCAATCGCCTTGGTCGGGTTCAGTCCCTTCGGACAGACCGACACACAGTTCATGATACCGCGGCAGCGGAATACCGAGAACGGATCATCCAGATCCGCCAGACGCTCTTCCGTCGCCGTGTCACGGCTGTCCGCCAGGAAGCGATAGGCCTGCAGCAAACCGGACGGCCCGACAAACTTGTCCGGGTTCCACCAGAACGAGGGGCACGCTGTCGAGCAGCACGCACACAGAATACACTCGTACAGGCCATCCAGCTTCTCACGGTCCTCAATGGACTGCAGGCGTTCGATGGCCGGCGCCGGTGTATCGTTGATCAGGTAAGGCTTGATCTTCTCGTACTGCTTGTAGAACAGGCTCATGTCCACTACCAGGTCACGAATGACCGGCAGGCCGGGCAACGGACGCAGGACCAGCTTGCCGCCCTTGACCACATCGGACAGCGCTGTAATACAGGCCAGACCGTTCTTGCCGTTCATGTTCATGCCGTCCGATCCGCACACGCCTTCACGGCATGAGCGACGGTAGGCCAGTGTGGGATCCTTTTCCTTGATCAGCCCCAGCACGTCCAGCACCATGAGGTCCTTGCCTTCCGGAATCTCGACCTCGATGTCCTGCATGTAGGGCGCTTCATCCACATCGGGATTGTAACGATATACGCTGACTTTCAACATCTGGTTCACCTCGCCCTGAAATTAGTACACACGCGCCTGCGGCTGGAACGGCTCGACTGTCTTCGGAGACATGTTGACGTCGCGCTTGCCAACTTTCTTGTCAACCGGGAAGAACAGTGAGTGCTTCAGCCAGTTCTCGTCGTCACGCTCCGGGAAGTCGTTCCGGGCATGCGCGCCACGGCTTTCCTTGCGTGCTTCAGCCGAGGTTGCCACAGATTCGGCCACTGCGAACAGATTATCCAGTTCGAGTGCTTCAATCCGTGCCGTGTTGAAGGCCTTGCTCTTGTCAGCCAGGTGGGTGTTCTTGACCCGCTCACCCACTTCACGCAACAGCTCGAGCCCCTTTTGCATGTTTTCGCCTTCGCGGAACACGCCAAAGTGGAGCTGCATGACGTTTTGCAGATCCTTGCGCACTTCTGCAACCGACTCGCCACTCTTGGTATTTTCAAGACGGTTCAGGCGTGCCATCGCCGCTTCAAGATCACTCTCGGACGGCTGCATGGCTTCATAGCCTTCCTTGAGCACCTTCTCGATCTGCAGGCCGGCCGCCCGGCCGAACACCACCAGATCCAGCAGCGAGTTGCCACCCAGTCGGTTACCGCCGTGCACGGAGACACATGCCGTTTCACCACAGGCGTACAGGCCGTCGACAATCTTGTCGGCGCCATTTTCGTCCAGCGTCAGCGCCTGGCCACCGATATTGGTCGGCACCCCGCCCATCATGTAGTGACAGGTCGGCACGACAGGTACCGGCGCCTTGACCGGATCGACATGGGCAAAGGTCTTGGACAGTTCGCAAATGCCCGGCAGACGCAGGTTCAGCGTTTCCTCACCCAGATGATCCAGCTTCAGCAGCACGTGATCCTTGTTGGGACCACAGCCACGGCCTTCCAGAATCTCCATCATCATGGCACGTGCCACAACGTCACGAGAGGCCAGGTCCTTCGCATTCGGCGCGTAACGCTCCATGAAGCGCTCACCGTCAGCGTTGATCAGGTAGCCGCCCTCGCCCCGGCAACCTTCGGTCACCAGAACGCCGGCGCCATGGATACCGGTCGGGTGGAACTGCACCATTTCCATGTCCTGCAGCGGGAGGCCGGCACGCAGGACCATGCCCATGCCATCACCGGTATTGATGAGTGCGTTGGTGGTGGACGCGTAGATGCGACCTGCTCCGCCTGTCGCCAGTACTGTCGCCTTGGCCTTGACGAAGTTCACCTCGCCGGTTTCGATGCACATGGCGATCACGCCCACGACAGCGCCCTTCTGGTTCTTCACCAGGTCAATGGCGTACCACTCATTCAGGAAGGTGGTACCACCGCGCAGGTTGGCCTGATACAACGTATGCAGCAGCGCATGGCCGGTCCGGTCAGCCGCCGCACAGGTCCGCGCAGCCTGACCACCCTTGCCGAAGTCCTTCGACTGTCCGCCGAACGGACGCTGGTAAATACGGCCATTTTCGGTACGCGAGAAAGGCAGCCCCATGTGCTCCAGCTCGAAGACCGCTTGCGGGCCCACGGAACACATGTATTCAATGGCATCCTGGTCACCGATGTAGTCCGACCCCTTGACGGTGTCGTACATGTGCCAGCGCCAGTCATCGTTCGGATCCGCCGATGCGATGGCACAGGTAATACCGCCCTGTGCCGATACAGTGTGTGAACGCGTCGGGAAGACTTTTGTAATACATGCCGTCTTGATACCGGCCTGTGTCAGCTGCAGTGCAGCACGCATGCCGGCACCGCCGCCCCCGATCACCAATGCATCATAATTCAGTGTTTTCAGATTACTCATCACAGCCCCCACAGCACTTCAACGCCCCAAACCACATAGACAAACAGCAGCACGCCACAGAACAGCTGAAACAGGAAGCGTACCATCGGCGGCTTGATATAGTCGGTTGAGACTGTCCACAATCCTACCCAGGCATGTGCCAGCACGGACAACAATGCCATCAGGGAAAACACCCGGACCCAGGTCAGACTGAACAGGGCCTTCCAGCCGGCGTAGGTCACATCACCGGAGAGAATCAGGGTGCCAATAATAAAGAGCGTGTAGATAGCCAGAATGACGGCAGTCAGACGCTGAACAATCCAGTCCTGAACCCCGTTTTTTCCGTAGTTGGTTGCCGGATTTACCATACCCATACTCCTGCTGCCAGAATCAGTACAACCGCCACAACAAGCACGACCTTGGCGCCTGTCTGCCCGCCTTCAAGCGTTTCGCCAATCCCCAAATCCATGAACAGGTGCTTGAAACCTGCCACCAGGTGATACAGCAAGGCAGCCAGAATACCCCAGACAATGAGCTTCGCCAGGAAGCCGTCAAGGAGGGAAATCAACGCATCGAAAGACTGTTGACTTTCGAGCGACTGATCCAGTCCCCACAGCAGAAAACCCACGCCAAACAGCAGAATGACGCCGGTAATCCGGTGAAGAATGGAAGTTATCGCAGGGAGAGGGAAACTGAACTGGGTCAGATCCAGGTTTACGGGTCGATTATCACGTTTCACAGCTCTTCACACTCGCATTATGTTGCCCGAACGGGCAGTTTATGAAGTTTGCGTGCAACGGTGCCGCGGAAGCATCGCATTCAGCCGCCGGAGCGCCGGCCAACCGGTGGAGGATTATAGGCACCCCCCCGATAAAATACAAACACAACATATGTATAAGTACGAGCCAACACTGGGACTTTTATCTTGATCTCCCGCCAAAACCCGGTAAATATCAACTATTGACCGCGATCAAACCGATTGTTGACAATTCGCCTGCAGTTCTGACCTTTGGCATGGATGAAACTACTTACATCCGAACGCCTAAATCAGTATCATGTGCCCACACAAACCCTTGGCAGCCGGCAGTGCATGAGGGGCCAGAAACACTCTATCACGATGTTTCAGAAACGTTTTTACCGTTTCCGTGCTGCCTGATAATCAACGAGCTGATACGACACAGGAGAGCTCCATGACTGACAAAACCGCAACGCTTTCGGTCAATGGCAAGACGATCGAACTGCCCGTTTACTCCGGCACGGAAGGTCCGGACGTCATCGACGTCAGAGGCCTGGTGGCCGAGGGCGTATTTACCTACGACCCGGGCTTTGTCTCCACAGCATCCTGCGAATCCAAGATCACCTACATCGATGGTGGCAAGGGCATTTTGCTGCATCGCGGTTACCCCATCGAGCAACTGGCGGAGAAGTCCACCTATCTTGAAACCTGCTACCTGCTGTTGCACGGTGAGCTGCCTACCCCCGAGCAATACACTGAATTCGAAAATACCATCAAGAACCACACGATGGTGCACGAGCAGCTCCTCAAGTTTTATACCGGCTTTCGTCGCGACGCCCACCCGATGGCCATCATGGTCGGTGTTGTCGGAGCGCTGTCGGCCTTCTACCATGACCATATCGACATCAGCAACCCGGAAGACCGGGAAATCACGGCACACCGCCTGATCGCCAAGATCCCGACCATGGCCGCCATGTGTTACAAATATTCGGTTGGCCAGCCCTTCATGTATCCGCGCAAGGATCTGGATTATGCATCCAACTTCCTGTACATGATGTTTGGTACCCCGACCGAGGAATACAAGCCGAACCCGATCCTGGCGCGCGCCATGGACAAGATCTTCATCCTGCATGCGGATCATGAGCAGAATGCTTCGACGTCCACCGTGCGTCTGGCGGGCTCTTCCGGCGCCAACCCCTTCGCCTGCATCGCTTCCGGCATTGCCGCTCTGTGGGGACCGGCTCATGGCGGTGCCAACGAAGCCGTCCTCAACATGCTCAACGAGATCGGCAGCGAAGACCGCATTCCGGAATTCATCAAGCGTGCCAAGGACAAGAACGATCCGTTCCGTCTGATGGGCTTTGGTCACCGCGTGTACAAGAACTTCGATCCGCGTGCCAAGGTCATGAAGCAGACCTGTGACGAGGTGCTGAGCGAACTGGGTCTGGAAGACAGCCCGCTGTTCCGTATCGCTCGCAAACTGGAGCAAATTGCCCTGGAGGATCCGTACTTTGTGGAGAAGAAGCTGTACCCGAACGTGGACTTCTACTCCGGCATCATTCTGCAGGCAATCGGGATCCCGGTCTCCATGTTCACGGTGATTTTCGCTCTGGCACGCACCATTGGCTGGTACTCGCACTGGAACGAGATGATCAGTGGCTCTTATCGCATTGGTCGTCCGCGTCAGCTGTACACCGGCGAACACAAGCGCGACTACCCCAAGGCCTGAGCTGGGCGTATTCGCCGGACTGTGTTGAAATAAGGGTCACTTCGGTGGCCCTTTTCTTTTGAAGGAGAAAACATGGCAGACAAAGATTTCAAGATTGGCTTTATCGGCCTTGGCGTGATGGGGTATCCCATGGCCGGACACCTGCATCGCGCCGGACTCGATGTACTGGCCTGGAACCGCAGTCCGGAGCGCGCGACAGCCTGGGCCAGTGAGTACAACGGGCGCGCCTCTTCCGACCTGAATGATCTGACAGACTGCAACCTCATCATCAGCTGCATCGGCAAGGATGATGACCTTCTGTCCGTCTTTTCAGGCAAGGAGGGCCTGCTGGCCCGACTGCCTGAGGGGGCCATCGTGGTCGACCACACAACAGCCTCTGCCACGGTTGCAAGACAACTGGCGCAGGAGGCGGAACACCTCGGCAAGTCCTTTCTGGATGCGCCCATCTCCGGAGGACAGCAGGGCGCGGAAAATGGTCAGCTGACGATCATGTGCGGGGGGGACAATGCGACCTTTGACCGGGTCAAGCCTGTGCTGGCCCACTATGGCCGTGCAGTCACGCTCATGGGCCCTTCCGGTGCCGGTCAGCTCACCAAGATGTGCAATCAGATTGCCATTGGCGGGCTTTTGCAGGCACTTTCCGAGAGCATCCATTTTGCCGAAACGTCAGGTCTGGACGTCCATCAGGTCATCGACGTCATCTCCAAGGGTGCTGCCCAATCATGGCAGATGGAAAACAGGGGGCATACCATGGCCGATGGTCGCTTTGACTTCGGTTTTGCGGTGGAGTTGATGAGGAAGGACCTGAGGATTTGCCTCGAGCAAGCCCGAGAGCTGGGTGCCTCCCTACCCGTCACGGCTCAGGTGGATCAGTACTATGCCGATGTTGAGGCCCTTGGCGGGCGTCGCTGGGACACCTCCTCACTGATTCAGCGCCTGAGAGCCCTGCACCCGGAGGATTAAGATCTTCCGTGCCCCATACAAGAAAGGGAGGCCTGCGCCTCCCCGCTTGACGTCACGCCAGCCACCCGCCGTCAGGCTTTCGCCTTGGGCTTGCGACCACCCGATATGCGACTTTTTCCGGTACTCTTGCCCTCTCGTACCTGCCAGCGTCCATCCTCATAAAAGGCCGTCCAGCCCGTGGGCTTGCCATTCTTTTCTGACATGACGTACTGCTGCTTGGTCTTGCGGCTGAAACGGATTATGGCCGGATTACCCTCGGGGTCCGCGACGGGCGCCTCCAGCAGATAGTGATACTTGGGATCAATTTCCGCCTTGTGAGGAATCAGTTCGGATACCTTGGGCGGGCGCGTTTCCCGGTTTTTGGGGAACTTGCTGGCCGCCAGGAAGATACCGGACGCGCCATCTCGCAGCACATAGGTATCATCCACCTTTTCACAACGCAACTCCGGCATGGGCACCGGATCCATCTTGGGAGGTGCGGGCTCCCCGTTTTTCAGCAGCTTGCGGGTATTCTTGCAGGCCTCGTTCGTACAACCAAAGTACTTGCCGAAACGCCCGTTCTTGAGCTCCATGTTGGCACCGCACTTGTCACACTCCAGCACGGGACCGTCGTATCCCTTGATCTTGAACTGCCCCTGCTCCAGCTCCCACCCCGGACAATCCGGGTTGTTCCCGCAAATGTGCAGGCGCCGTGACTCGTCAATGAGATAGGGATCCATGGTCGACCCGCACTTGCCACAGCGGCGCTTGGTCATGATAAGGCGGGATTCGCTTTCATCATCTTCATCCGCATTCACGGCCACCGCTTCTTCACCGGGCACGAGATTGATCGTCTTCTTGCAGCGTTCCTTGGGCGGCAGACTGTATCCGGAACACCCCAGAAACACGCCAGTACTGGCGTTTCGAATCAGCATGGGGCGGCCACAGTCCGGACAGCGAATGTCCGTTTCCACGGCAATGTTGCCTCGCATGCCCCCTTCATCCTGCGCAGCCTTTTCCAGCCTGGAGGAGAAATCTGCGTAGAAGTTGTCCAGCACACGAATCCAGTCTTCCCGGCCCTCCGCGATCAGGTCAAGCTCCTCTTCCATTGAAGCCGTGAAGCTGTAATCCATCAGGTTGGGAAAGCTCTCGACCAACCGGTCAGTGACGATGTCACCCATCTTCTCAGCATAGAAGCGACGGTTTTTCAGTGAGACATATCCACGCTCCTGAATGGTTGAAATGATGGAGGCATAGGTGGAGGGACGTCCGATGCCGCGTTTTTCGAGCTCCTTGACCAGTGCCGCTTCGGAGTAGCGCGGTGCGGGCTTGGTAAAGTGCTGGGTCGGTTTCAGCCCCCTGAGATCCAGCACATCCCCCTGCCGAAAGTCCGGCAACAGGGATTCGCCGTCCTTTTTCGGAGGCGGCAGCACCTTGTAAAAACCTTCAAACGTGACAATCCGCCCGCTGGTGCGCAGCTCGAAGTCTCCGGCCTGTACCTGCACCCGGGTACTGATAGCCTTGACGTCTGCCATCTGGCAGGCGACGAACTGGCGCCAGATCAGCTCGTAGAGGCGGTCAGCATCTTTCTCGAGCCCCTTGAGGTCGGAGGGCATGACATTGACGTCCGTGGGACGGATGGCCTCGTGCGCCTCCTGGGCCCCTTCCCGGCTGCCATACATCTTCGGCTTGGGAGGCAGATAATCGGCACCAAACTTTTTCTCGATGTACGCCCGGCATGCCTGAACGGCTTCCGCGGACAAGTTGGTACTGTCCGTACGCATGTAGGTAATGTAACCCGCTTCGTACAGACGCTGGGCCAGCATCATGGTTTTCTTGACGCTGAATCCCAGGCGTGTACTGGCTGCCTGCTGCAGCGTGGAGGTGATAAAGGGAGGCGGCGTCTTGCTGGTCGTGGGCTTGTCTTCCCGCGCTGCCACCTTGAAGGTCTGCTGCCGCAGATTCTCTACCAGCGCGGTGGTTTCTGCTTCATTGGCGGGCCGGAATGTCTTGCCCTGATACTTCGCCACCTTGAAGGTTGCCGCCTCTGTCGCCTTGGCCAGATCCGCATCCACTTCCCAGTATTCTTCGGGTATGAATGCCCGGATCTCGCGCTCACGCTCCACGATCAGGCGCACCGCAACACTCTGAACACGACCTGCGGACAGCCCGCGGGCAATCTTCTTCCACAACAGGGGGGACACCATGAAACCCACGACGCGATCCAGAAAGCGGCGTGCTTGCTGAGCGTTGACACGGTTCATGTCCAGATCACCCGGTTGCTGAAAGGCTTCCTGAATCGCCTTGCGCGTGATCTCATTGAATACGACACGTCGATAGCGCGTTTCATCTCCGCCAATCGCTTCCCGCAGATGCCAGGCAATCGCCTCCCCTTCGCGGTCAAGGTCCGTCGCCAGATAGATGGCATCTGCATTCCGGGCCAGCCGTCTGAGCTCTTCCACCACCTTTTCCTTGCCGGGCAGGATGGTGTAGTGCGCCTTCCAGCCATGCTCGGGGTCGACCCCCATGCGCTGGATGAGCTGGTCGTGCGCCTTGCTTGACTTGTAGGCGGCACGCTCCTCCGGTGACATCTTGCGTGTTTTCGCCGCCTCCTGCGCCCGCTCGGAGGGCGTTGTGGATGAGCGGCTGCCTGTGGGCAGGTCACGGATATGCCCCACACTTGACTTGACGATGAAGTCCGGCCCCAGATACTTGTTGATGGTCTTGGCCTTGGCGGGGGACTCGACGATGACCAGCGCTTTTCCCATTAGCAGACTTTCCCGATCAGTTCCGAAAAACAGGCCCCATATATAAGGGGTGCCTTGTTCAGGGTCAAGAAAAAACACAGGCGGATGTTGCGCCCTGCATGGATTTCCCCCAGACTTTGTTCAATGCTTGAAGCGGAGTGAAGGATGTCTCTGACCATCGTCGTTGTGCTGGTAGGCATAGTCATCATTGGTGCGCTGGCCACCATGGGCTGGATCAAGAATCGCGAGAAGGTCTTGCGTCAGCGGCAGAGCCAGCTCAAGTTGCTGATGCAGCGCTATCGCGAGCTGGAACCCCTGCTGCAATTTATCCTCAAGACCGACAATCAGCCTGATGTCGCGCGTGCGCTGAATCGTGAAATGCTGGATCTTACCCGCGAGATGAGCAAACTCGATGCTCACAACGCGGATGTGGCCGCCCTTCAGGAAGCCTGTGTGTCACGAGAGAGCCAGCTCAGCATGGGCACCCTGGTACCCGGAGGGGAAACGCTGATCGAAAGTGATCAGCAGCTGCAACGCCTCCAGCAGGTGTTCAACCAGATCACCCATAAGCTTCAACGCATGAAGTTGCGCAACAAGCTGCCCGCGCATGAGTATGAAGAGATGGCGGCCCACCTGAAGGGGCGGCTCCTGCACATTCAGGTGGAAAGCCACAAGGCATTGGCTGAACGCATGCTCGCGGAAGGCCAGCGGCGGGATGCCGAGCTGCATCTGAAGCATGCCCGGAATGCGCTCAAGCGTTCAGCCGTGGACTTCGAGGGCAAGCACGACATGATCAAGGGGCTCAGCGACCAGATCAAGGCACTCGAGCGCGGCGAGACCGGCGCCACACCGGAGCCGGATGCTACCTGACATGTGCCCGTCGCCCCCTGCAGACACGCGCCCGGAAGACGTCCCTGAGGATGCCTGGCTGGATGTCATTCGCCAGATGGAACGTACGTACGCAGAATTGGTGCAACACCAGATGGAACTGGAAGACAAGAACCAGGCACTGGAAGAGGCCTACCACTTCATATCCAGTGTACTCGCAGCCATGAGTGATTGGGTGGTGGTCTGCGAAACCGACGGTACGATCCGTCAGATCAACCGTGCGTTCAGCGAACTGACCGGCCTGGCATCCGGGCAGGTCATCGGTCAGCCCCTGTCAGGGTTGCTTCTGCCGTCATCACCCACCGAGCCGGATACGTTATGGCGACAAGCACGCGTCGGGCCGGTGTCCGAAGCCGAGCTGCACCTGAAGGGGCGTTATGGCCGTGTCGCCATGTCCGTCAATTGCGCATGTCAGAAGGATGCCCGGGGCCGTCCATTGGCCTACGTGCTGGTGGGGCGCCCCATTGGCGAACTCAAGCGTGCATATGATGAGCTGAGTCGGTCGCTGGCTGAGCTCAAGCTGGCACAGGATCAGCTGCTCAATGCAGAAAAGATGGCGTCTCTGGGGCGTGTGGTCGCCGGTGTCGCGCATGAGCTGAACAATCCCATTTCATTCATATACGGGAATACGCATGTACTCCTGAAATACGCGGAACGCATGCAAGCCTATATGGAGGCCGCAGCCCCCCACCTGGACACGCCAGACATGCGGGCACTGGCGGACGAGCTGCAGGTCCAGCGCATTCTGAAGGACCTGCCGAGCCTGCTCAGCGGCATGATGGAGGGCGTCGAGCGGGTTCGGGACATTGTCTCGGATCTTCGCCATTTCTCAACCGGCCAAAACCAAGCCGGCAAGCCGTTTGATATCATTCGCCTGATCCATACCGCAGTTCGCTGGGTTTTCAAGGGGGCGGATGCAGAGATCAAGCTGGAGGTTCCTGACAGGCTGATGGTCAGGGGGCATGCGGGCCGTATTCATCAGGTGCTGATGAATCTGATGAGCAACGCCCTGAATGCGATTGCCTCATCACCTGAAAAGCGCGTCATTGTGCGGGCATGGACAGAACCCACAAGCCATGAGGCGGTCATTGAAGTCCGTGACACGGGCCCTGGCATTCCACCAGAACATCTGGACAAGATCTTCGAGCCGTTCTTTACGACCAAGCCCGTGGGTGAAGGTACCGGGCTGGGCCTGTCCCTGAGCTACAGTTTCGTGGTGGAATCGGGAGGAGACCTCAGGGCCGGCAATTCAGACCAGGGCGGAGCCATCTTCACGCTGACACTGCCTCTGTCCGAAACCCGGGATGGGGGTACCCCATGAACCGCTGTTCGATGGTCTGGTTGCAATCCGGCGGCTGCGGGGGGTGCACGCTGTCTTTGCTGACGGCCGAGTCGCCGGATCTGATCAGCTGGCTGGAGGGCGAAGAGATCGACCTCGCCTACCACCCTTCACTTTCGGCCGAATCCGACGATGCGGCCCGTGCCACACTTCAGCGCTATACGGAGGGCTCGGCCACTCTGGATATCCTGTGTCTGGAAGGCGCAGTCATGACCGGCCCCAACGGAACCGGCTTGTATCACTGCCAGAGCGGCAGCCGCCGCCCGATGATGGATGTCATCCGCGAGCTGTGCCAGCAGGCACGCTATGTGGTGGCCATCGGTTCCTGCGCAAGCTGGGGTGGCATTACCAGCGCACCCGGTAATGATACGGATGCCGTTGGCCTGCAGTTCACCGGCCAGATAGAAGGCGGCTTGTTGCCCGGGGATTTTCTATCCCGGGCGGGCCTGCCGGTGATCAATATTGCGGGATGCCCGATTCATCCCGGTTGGGTGCTCGATACCTTGGCAGAACTGGTGGCCGGGCGCCTGACTCAGAATGACCTGGACGCGCTGAATCGCCCCCTGCTTTACAGTGGTGTCCTGGCGCACCATGCCTGCCCTCGCAACGAATTTTATGAGTACAAGGCCAGTGCCAGCGCACCGGGACAGCAGGGCTGCCTGATGGAGCATCTTGGCTGCAAGGCCACTCAGGCCCATGCGGACTGCAATATCCGCCTGTGGAACGGTCAGGGCTCCTGTACCCGAGGCGGGTATGCCTGCATCAGCTGCACGGATCCCGAGTGGGAGGAGCCAGGACACGCGTTCGAGCGCACACCCAAGCTGGCGGGGATTCCCATTGGCCTGCCCACGGACATGCCCAAGGCATGGTTCATGGCACTGTCCTCACTGTCGAAGGCGGCCACCCCCAAACGGCTGGCACACAATGCCCAGGATTCTCGCCTGAGCATCCCGCCCGCCATCCGCCTGCGCAAGCGAAAGGGGCGGCACGAATGAGCAGCAAACGCATTATCGGCCCCATCGGACGGGTGGAAGGCGACCTGGAGGTCACGCTGACGGTGGAAGGCGGTCAGGTCGCCCGTGCAGAGGTCAATGCACCCCTCTACCGCGGTTTCGAACGTATCCTGCAGGGGCGCCCCGCCGAAGATGCACTGGTCGTGGCACCGCGCATCTGCGGTATCTGCTCCGTGTCACAGTCCGTGGCGGCGGCTCGTGCTCTGGCCTCACTGGCGGGCATCACCCCGCCTCCCAATGGCCAGCTCGCCATTAACCTGGTGCATGCAGCGGAGAATCTGGCCGATCACCTCACCCACTTTTATGTCTTTTTCATGCCCGATTTTTGTGACGCATTCTATTCGAATGCCGACTGGCATGATGAAACCGTCCGGCGCTATGCCGCACATCGTGGTGAACATATCAGGCATGCCCTGAAGATCCGTGCACGCCTGCTGCATATCATGGGACAGTTGGCGGGCAAGTGGCCACACTCCCTAGCCATCCGCCCCGGCGGGATCACAACGCCCGTTACGACGTCCGTTCAGCATGCCTTGCGTTATATCCTGCGCGATGTCAGGGAGTTCATGGAAACGCGCCTGTTCGGCGCGCGGCTCGAAGCCATTGTGGAGGCTACTGACTGGGTCAGCCTCAACGCGGCCATGGCACAGCATCTGCACCCGCTGCCGGATGCAGCCTGGTTTCTCAGGCTGGCCGAAGCCTGTGAGCTGGAAGCGCTGGGACGCGGCCCGGACGCCTGGCTCAGTTACGGTGCCTACCCCGGTGCAGATGGCAATCTTTTTGCCGGCGGCACATGGCAATCAGGTTACCATCCGCTTTCGCTGGCCGCCATCACTGAAGACACCGCATTCAGTAAAATGCAGGGTGACACCCCTCTGCCACCCGAGCGCGGCAAAACACATCCCGAACTCAACAAGCCGGATGCCTACAGCTGGTGCAAAGCGCCTCGCTATCGGAATCAGGTCATGGAGACCGGGGCGCTGGCCCGGCAGGTCGTTCACGGCACACAGCTGGCGCACGAGCTTGTCCGTCGTGCAGGCGGAAACGTGCTGTCCAGGGTGGTCATGCGTCTATGGGAAATGGCCCGCCTGGCCCTTGCCATGGAAAGCTGGGTGAACACCCTGGAACCCAACGCACCGGGGCTGCTGAATACTGCGTTACCCTCCCAGGGCAGTGGTATTGGCCTGACCGAAGCGGCCCGGGGGAGCCTCGGCCACTGGTTGTCCGTTTCCAACGAGCAGATCTGTCTCTATCAGATCGTGGCGCCCACAACCTGGAATTTCAGTCCGAGGGACCACCTGGGGCAAGCCGGAGCGCTGGAGCAAGCACTGGAAGGACTGGTGCTGCCTGACAAAGATCACAATCGCATCCGGCTCCAGCATATCATCCGATCCTTCGATCCGTGCATGGCCTGCACCGTACACTGATATTTTGGTAACCCGCTTACCACTCATCCGTTAGCCTTAGACCATTCCGCGAACACAAAAAATCCTAATCCTTTGTTTTAATTCTCTTTTTAAACTTTTGGCAAGCCCTTGGCTTAATCCACCACATTGACACACTCGTTCCTATAACAACCAATAACCCAGGGGTTAGACACATGCCAAAAGATGACTCCCTCGACCGCATTGCCGAGCGGCTCGGACTTTCCAGGCGCGCATTTCTCAAGTTTTGTACCGGTGTGGCAGCAACACTGGGCTTGTCCTCCCAGGCCGGCGTAGCCATGGCTCAGGCGGTTGCCGCATCGCGCCGCCCTTCGGTGATCTGGCTGTCCGCACAGGAATGTACGGGCTGCACCGAGTCACTGCTCCGTGCCACGCACCCGACTCTTGAAACCCTGATTCTCGACATGATCTCCCTGGATTATTCGGAAACGCTGATGGTTGCCGCCGGTCACGATGCCGAGGTAGCACGCCATGCCGCCATGAAGGAAAATCATGGGAAGTACGTCGTGGTCGTGGATGGCTCCATTCCCACCAAGGATGGCGGCATCTACTGCAAGGTGGCCGGAAAAACCATGCAGGAACACTTGTATGAAGCCGCCGAGGGAGCTGCCGCCATCATTGCTATCGGGTCCTGTGCATCATGGGGCGGTGTGCCAGCCTCGGGCCCCAATCCGACGGGCGCGGTGCCGGTCAGCGAGATTATCAAGGACAAGCCGGTCATCAATATTCCGGGCTGCCCGCCCAACCCGTACAACTTCCTCGCAACCGTCATGCAACTTATCACCTACGGGACTGTGCCGGAACTGGACAAGGAGAACCGGCCCAAATTTGCCTATGGCCGCCTGATTCACGAGAACTGTGAGCGCCGCCCTCATTTCGACGCCGGCCGGTTTGCCACGGAGTTCGGGGACGAAGGTCACCGCAAGGGCTGGTGCCTGTACAAGCTCGGCTGCAAGGGCCCGGAGACTTACGCCAACTGTCCGGCCATCGAGTTTGGTGACGTCGGCGGCGGTGCCTGGCCGGTAGGTGTCGGTGCACCCTGCTTCGGTTGCACCGAAAAAGGCGTGGGCTTCACCAAGCCGCTCCATGAGCAAGCGAAGGTAGCCACCCATACACCCCCAGACATGTTCCCTCCCGTCCATCCCGATGTGGGTCAGGGTGTCACACCCGGTGCCGCCGCATTGGTAGGCGCAGTAGCGGGGGCCATCCTTGGTGGGACAGCGGTGACCGTGCGTGAACTGGGCCGCATGGAAAAACAGGCTCACGATGAACACGACGCGTCGGCGTAACGGGAGGTTTAACGATGAAACGTCGAGACTTCCTGAAAATGGCAGGTAGTGGTGCCATCATTGCCACCAGTGCAGGCGAAGTAAGTGCCCGGGGAAACCGGCCGGTTTCGGAAGAAGCTGTCGGCATGCTCTTTGATGCCACCCGCTGTATCGGTTGCCGGGCCTGTGTGGTGCGTTGCAAGGAGCTGAACGGTATGCCGCCCGTAACGTCCGAGGGCGCGGGCATGTGGGATGAGGCCCAGGAACTGGATGCACGCACCCTGAACATCATCAAGGCCTACAAGGGAGAGGACACGCAAGGCCAGCCGGAATTTTCCTTCATCAAGCGCAACTGCATGCACTGCGTGGACCCGGGCTGCGTCTCGGCCTGCCCGGTCTCCGCCATGACCAAGGATCCGAAAACCGGCATCGTTGATCACCACCCGGATATTTGCATGGGTTGCCGAAACTGTGTAGTAGCCTGCCCGTACAACATTCCCAAGTACGAGTACAACGATGCCTTCGGACAGATCCAAAAGTGCCGGCTCTGCAACCAGAAAGGCCTGGAGCGTATTGATCAGGGGCTTCTGCCGGGCTGCGCCGAAGTCTGCCCGACAGGTGCCAATATCTACGGCAAGCGCAAGGATCTTTTGGAAGAAGCCAAGCGCCGCCTGTCGCTGAAGCCGGGTGACGAGTATCACTATCCCCTCAACCACCTCGACTCGCCCTTCACCGCACCGGCCAAGGTGGGTGAGTACCAGACACACATTTTCGGTGAAAAAGAAGGGGGTGGCACGCAGGTGCTGCTGCTGGCGGGGGTGCCGTTCGAGAAGCTGGGGCTGCCGGATCTGCCGGAGCGCTCCTACGCATCCATGTCGGAAACAGTACAGCACACGATCTACAAGGGCATGTTTGCGCCGATGACGTTATTGGCCGGCCTGCTATACGTCGCACGACGTAATACCCAAGACAAGACCCCGGACGAACTGGACTAGGAGGCGGACAGCATGAGTGAATATCGCATTCTCAAACGACCGCTGCTGACGCCTGTCACGCTGTTTTTCGGTGTGCTGGCCGTCATCGGCCTGATCCTGCTGGCCAAGCGCTTCATCTTTGGCCTGGGCAGTGTCACCAATCTCAACGACGGCTACCCGTGGGGGATCTGGGTGGTGTACGACATCATGATCGGCACTGCCTTTGCCTGTGGTGGGTATGCGCTGGCGCTGACGGTATATATTTTCAACCGTGGCCAGTACCACCCGCTGGTTCGGCCGGCCCTGCTGGCCAGTCTGTTCGGCTATGGTCTGGGTGGTCTGTCAGCGGTCATCGACATGGGGCGCTACTGGAACGCCTGGCAGATAATCAACCCTTGGCAGCAGAATTTCAATGCGGTCATGCTGGAGGTGGCACTCTGTATCACGGCCTATGTCACCATCCTGATCATTGAGTTCCTGCCTGCTGTGCTTGAGCGCTTCAAACTGGAGACCTGGCGTCGCCGGCTCGACAGGGTGTTGTTCATCTTCATCGCCATCGGTGTGGTGCTGCCGACCATGCATCAGTCCTCGTTGGGTTCCCTGCTGATCCTGTTCGGCCAGAAGGTGCACCCACTGTGGCAGGCGGTGGAATTTCTCCCCCTGCTGGCACTGGTCAGTGCCGTGACCATGGGCTTTGCCATCGTCATATTTGAGGCCTCGCTGGTGAGCCTGAAACTGACCCGAGAACCGGAAACCCATCTCTTTGCCGGTCTGGGGCGCATTGCCCGCTGGCTGCTTGTCGCCTTCCTGGCCTTCCGCTTTATCGACCTGACCCGTCGGGATGCCTGGGGCTACGCGTTTGATGGCTCGTTCGAGGCCTTCATGTTCTGGGCGGAAACCGCCTTATTCATCCTTCCGGTCATTCTGCTCTTCCGGGAATCAAGGCCCGTCCACAGCCCAGGCATGGGGCGGGGCCCGATACTGTTCCTGTCCGGCGTTTGCGTGCTGCTGGCCGGGGCTCTGTACCGCATCAATGGCGTGCTGGTTGGCTTCAATCCCGGGCCGGGCTTCCATTATTTCCCGTCGGTGGAAGAACTGCTGGTCACGCTGGGCGTGATCGCAATGGAAGTGGTGGGCTATCTGCTGGTGATCAAATTGTTCCCGGTGCTGCCCAAGCCGCACCCGGAAATTGACCACGGTAAATCGGCCGCCACATCTCAGGCACCGGCCGCACAGGCTTAAACAGAACAACATCAAGCTTTCTCAGGAGAACAGAACGTGACCAAGCGAATTATTGTTGACCCGGTGACCCGAATCGAAGGCCACCTGCGCATCGACGTTGAAGTGGACAATGGGCAGGTCACCAAGGCCTGGTCTTCCGGCCAGATGTGGCGTGGCATCGAGAAAATTCTGGTCGGGCGTGACCCGCGCGATGCCTGGGCGTTCACCCAGCGCATCTGCGGTGTATGCACGACCGTGCACGCGCTGGCTTCCGTACGAGCGGTGGAAAACGCGCTGCAGCTGGAGATTCCGCTGAACGCACAGTTTATCCGCAACCTGATCGTGGCCGCGCACGCAGTACACGATCACATCGTACACTTCTATCACCTGTCGGCACTGGACTGGGTGGACATCGTCTCGGCGCTCAAGGCGGATCCGGCGGCAGCAGCAAAACTTGCCCAGAGCCTGTCCGACTGGCACCTGAACAGTGAACAGGCTTTTCGCCAGGTTCAGGACAAGCTCAAGGGCTTCGTCAACAGCGGCCAGCTTGGCGTATTTGCCAACGGCTACTGGGGCCACCCGGCCATGAAACTTCCGCCGGAAGTGAACCTGATTGCCGCGGCGCATTATCTGCAGGCGCTGGAGGTCCAGCGGGATGCCAACCGGATCGTCACCATCCTCGGAGGCAAGACCCCACACATCCAGAACCTGACTGTGGGCGGGGTGACCAACTCCATCAACCTCGACAGCCAGAGCGTGCTCAACATGGAGCGCCTCATGTACATCAAGCAGCTGATCGGCAACCTGCGCAGCTTCGTCCAGAATGCCTATCTGCTCGATGTAGCGGCGGTGGGGGCCTT
The DNA here is from genome assembly GCA_003695085.1 of Gammaproteobacteria bacterium. Taxonomy (GTDB): domain Bacteria; phylum Pseudomonadota; class Gammaproteobacteria; order Pseudomonadales; family Oleiphilaceae; genus Thermohahella. The sequence continues at coordinate 3,973 of RFIV01000133.1, read as the reverse complement.
CTATCTGGACTGGGGGAGCATCGGCAAGGGCGTCACCAACTACCTGACCGTGCCCGAGTTCCCCGTGGATACCAAGGGCACACAGTTTGCCATGGGAGGCGGCTACATCGACAACGGCGACCTGAGCAGCTTCAAGGCCATTCATTCATTCAATGATGAATACTTCATCAAGGGTGTCCGGGAAAGCGCCAAGCATGCCTGGTATGAAGGTGAAGACGCCCTGCATCCGTGGAAGGGGGAAACCGAACCCAATTACACGGACTTCCAGGACGACGGCAAGTACAGCTGGATCAAGTCGCCTTCCTTCTACGACAAACCGGCCCAGGTAGGCCCGCTGGCCAACGTGCTGGCGCAGGTGGCCGCTGGCCACGAGCCGACAAAGCGCCATCTCAACCGTGTGCTGGACAACCTGCAGGCCATCGCCAAGACCAATATTCCGATGGATGCCCTGCACTCGACACTGGGTCGTCATGCAGCACGCGCCGTGCGTTGTGCCAGCATGCTGGACGAGATGGAAGTCCAGTGGCAGTTGCTGGTGGACAACATCGGCAAGGGTGACACCGATACCTTCAACCGGCCGGAGTTCCCCAATGGTGTGCAGGAAGGGGTGGGCTTCCACGAAGCACCGCGTGGTGTCCTGTCTCACTGGATCGTCATCGAAAACGGCAAGATCCGCAACTATCAGGCAGTCGTGCCCAGCACATGGAATGCCGGGCCGCGCAACCACAACGACGAACCGGGCCCTTACGAGGCCAGCCTGATGGGCACCCCCATTGCAGACGAAAGCAAGCCTCTGGAGGTGCTGAGAACCGTGCACTCTTTCGATCCCTGTATCGCCTGCGCCATTCATCTGTTCGACACGCAAGAGCAGGAGCTGGTGCGCGTCAAGGCACTCTAGGAGGTTTGAGATGAAAGCCGTGATTCTGGGCGTGGGCAATATCCTGTTGACGGATGAGGCGGCCGGTGTCCGGGCCGCCGAGAAAATCCAGCAGATGTGCGATTTCGGTGACGACGTGCAGGTACTGGATGGCGGAACCGCCGGCATGGAGTTGCTGGAATCCCTGTCCGACCTGGATGCACTCATCATTCTGGATGCGGTGCATACAGGCGATGCGCCCGGAACGGTCATCCAGCTGGAAGGGGAAAAGGTGCCCGGTTTCTTCCGCAACCGGATATCGCCCCACCAGCTGGGCATCTCCGACGTGCTGGCCATGCTGCAACTGACCGGGCAGGCGCCCCGGCACCTGGTGCTGATCGGTGTCGTACCGGAATCAATGGACACCGGTGTCGGCCTGACGCCATGCGTCGAACAGCGTATCCCCGAGATGGTCAACCGGGCACTGACGGCTGCCGCAGACTGCGGACTGACCTGGCGCCCCCGGGAGGCTCACCCGCAGGGGGTGGCAGGATGTGCATAGGCGTGCCCTATCGGGTCCTGCATACAGACGGTCAGGTCGCCACGGTGGAAGCCGCCGGCCACCGCCGCGAGGTCAGCCTGCTGATGCTCAGTGAGCCCGTACGCCCCGGTGACTATGTGGTGGTGGAAATTGGCGGGTTTGCCACGTCCCGCATTGAACCGGCACGTGCACAGGAAATACTGGAACTCATGACGGAAATTCAGCCATCTACTCAAACAGGGGTCTGACATGCCATTCAGTGAATCACCAGCGGACGCCTTCGAAGCCTGTTTTCGCAAAATTCAGACCGAACGCATGGGCGATATTCCACTGCTCAATCCGGCCATTCGTGTGGAAGCCGTGGGCTTCCAGGAATGGGAAGGTCACTGGCTGGGCGCACTGGTCACCCCATGGTTTCTGAGCCTGGTCATTGTGCCGCGTACCGGCTCCCCCTGGCCCGAAGAGCTCAAGGCGGACAAGAAATCCCCGCTGGCCATCGCCTTCCCGGGTGCGACCCTGCCCTTTCAGCTCCGAGAAGAAGAGGAGCTGGGGCCCTATCTGGCCTGCTCACTGGCGTCCCCCGTGCGTGAGTGGCCATCCCACGAGTCGCTGCGCAACACGGCACTCGAAGCGCTTGAACGCATCAAGCGGATTCCGCTGGCGGAAGCGTCGGAGGACACCGAAAACGTCCAGGCACCTTGTGATGCCAGCCGTCGTCAGTTCTTGTCCGGATTTTACAGTGCATGAACACATCGCTTGAAGGGCACATCCGCATAGATCTCGATTGCGTCGGGCAGCCCCGTGTAGCGGTATGCCGCCCCCTCGACATGCAGCAGCTGCTCTGGCACAAGACGCGGGACGAAGTGCGCGCCCGAATGGGCGCCCTGTACGGTATCTGTCGTCATTCTCACAATCTGGCTTCGGAACTTGCCTACGCCAGGCTTGACGAAGATCAGCCTCCGCATCATTTGCCCTTGTTACGCTTGCGTGCGCTGCTCGAAAACATTCAGGAGGGACTGTGGCACCTGTGCATGGTGCTTCCACAGGCACTGGGCCGAACACCTCCGGTTGGCCACATGGCGAAGATACGACGGGTGATTGCGACCATTGTCGAATGCCCGGAACTTGACCTGGCGCGCATGAGCATACAGGATCACATGGAAACCTTGTTATCAGCGGAAACGCTGTTAACACACTCCCGGATGTTGGAGGATGACATGCTACTGGCAGAATCAAGGATCGCGGGCCTTCCGCTGCCCGCTCTGCCAAGTCTGGACGAGACGCTGATTCTTCAGCATCTCGAATGGCTGGATGGCCAGATCAACGAGCATCCGGACTTTGTCTCCTTGCCCGCGCTTCCGGCTGGCTGCGCCGAAAACACACCTGACAGGACAGACAACCGGGCACCACTGACTTCACGCGTGCGGCAGCTGACGGAGCGCATCCGAGCGTCTCTGGAGGCACTGAAAACCGATACACCGGAGTCTGCGCTGCCCTGCGGTGCACGGCGAATCGGTGATCGTGCACTGTCCTGGACAGAAACCTCGCGCGGCTGGCTGATACACAGTCTGGCCCTGAAGGATGGCCGTACGAGGCGCTACCGGATCGTGGCACCGACGGAATGGAACTTTCACCCGCAAGGCCCGGTTGCGCATCATCTCAAGGCCGCAGCCCAATCTTCGGGCATGCCGGACGAACATTCCGCCAGGCTGATCGCACTGGCCTGGAATCCCTGCGTCCCCCTTCAGGTCAGCACGTCCGAACCGGGAGTGCGCAGCCATGCATGAGATGAGCATCGCTGAAAGCATTCTGGATATCGTCGAGGACGAGGCGCGCAAGGCAGACTCTGCACAGGTCACGCGCATCGTGCTGGAAATCGGCCAGCTGTCCTGTGTCGAAACCGAGGCCCTGAGCTTCTGCATGGATGCCGTCTGTCGCGGTACCGTTGCCGAAGGGGCCGACGTTCAGATCATCAGCATTCCCGGTCTGGCTCGCTGCGGCGAATGCCAGACCGAGTTCGAGTACACACAGCGTTTCACCCCCTGCCCCGGCTGTGGCAGCTATCTTGTCACCGTGACCGGAGGGGAAGAAATGCGCATCAAAGAACTGGAGGTAGCCTGACATGTGTACCACCTGTGGCTGCGGCGGCGACTCTGCCACCATTGATGGCCATCATCACCTGCATGCTCATGCCCACGGCACCGATACCGAGCGGGCCATTCAGGTGGAGCGTGATATTCTCGAGAAAAACGATCGTTATGCCGCACTCAACAGGCAGCGCCTGGCCGAACACAATATTCTTGCGCTCAATCTCGTATCCAGTCCAGGGTCGGGCAAGACCACACTGCTTACACGCACGCTGAAAGATCTGGCCGACCGCCACCAGATGGCCGTCGTGGAGGGTGACCAGCAAACTGAAAACGATGCAGAGCGCATTCGGGAAACCGGTGCACCCGCTGTCCAGATCAATACCGGCAAGGGTTGCCATCTGGATGCGCACATGGTCGGCCATGCCATGGACAAGCTGCCGCTTGACACGCTGGATACGCTATTCATCGAAAACGTCGGCAATCTGG
>RFIV01000132.1 GCA_003695085.1 Gammaproteobacteria bacterium | reverse complement strand
GGTATAGGTTTTCTGGCTGCGTACCACGCGCATGCGAAACATGGGTGTACGCACCACTGCCTTGACGGCACTTTCTTCGATGGGCTTTCTTTTCTTGCGAGCCATAGCTTCTGCTCCTGCAGGGTTGTTTGTATCGTTGCCTATTGTACCTGTGTTTGGCTTCAAGTGGGCGTTGTAAATTTATTGCCCGAGCCCTGGCGTCGGTCTGCTCACGGACACCAGGGCCGGCACGGCATAGGTGAATAGATGATCAGGCGATGGCCTGCTCCAGGATACGGCGACTGACATCCAGTGTAATGGACTGGCTCTCGCCCAGTGCCACCATGTTATGCCGTTCCAATTGCTCCAGAATGGCGGTGATGGCCTCCTCCTTCGATTCGCCGTAGTCGGTCAGCCGGGTTTCCACCTCCAATCCATGATAAAAGGCCTCGATGGCATCCACCGTGCGCTCCGCCAGATCCGGGCCGTCCGCCAGGTTGAACACGACGGTTCCCAGACGATTGAGACGGGCACGCTTTGCCTCGATCTGATCGCGAAGCAGCCAGGGCTGAACAATCGCTAGTGAGCGTGCGTGATCCACGCCGTAACGAGCGGTCAACTCATGCCCGATCATGTGCGTTGCCCAGTCCTGGGCGACGCCTGACCCGATCAGCCCGTTCAGAGCCTGGTTCGCGGCCCACATCAGGTTGGCACGCCAGGCATCTGTCTGACTGTGACGGTTTCGCCCCAGTTCTACCAGTACCCTGAGCAGGGTTTCTGCATACCCGCTTTGAACCCAGGCATCATTTGGGGCGGTAATGTACTGTTCGGATACATGAACGAAGGCATCGACAATGCCGTTCACTTTTTGCCGTTCCGGCAGGCTGCGGATCACGTCAGGATCCAGTACCGCAAACTGGGGAATGACCGCCGGAGACATGAAAAACAGTTTTTCCTGCGTGGCCTTGCGAGACACGACCGATCCGGCATTCGACTCGGAGCCTGTCGCGGGCAGTGTCAGCACTGCGCCCAGGGGTACGGCCTCGGTTACCGTATGCCGGCCAGTCAGAATATCCCAGCCATCGCCCTCATAGCAGGCGGCCGCCGCCACGTACTTGGTCCCATCAATGACAGAACCGCCTCCCACCGCCAGCAGAAAATCGACTTTCTCTGCCCGGACACGTTCAACGGCCTGATTCAGGGTTTCAATCGCCGGGTTCGGCTCGATTCCGCCAAACTCGCTCCATGCCCTCCCCTCAAGCGCTTCCGTCACCTGATCGTAGACACCATTGCGCTTGATGGAGCCGCCTCCGTAGAGCACCAGCACGCGTGCTTCGGCCGGAATTACCCGGTTGAGCTGCGCGATCTGCTGCGCACCAAACAGAATTCGGGTCGGGTTATAGTATTCAAATTGCACAAGAATCTCCTTCTAACGATGCGGCGATCGCAAGTGAGCAGACCAGACGCTCGCCCGACCTGCCGCCGGTTCCCGCAAGATACAGCATTTCATGCAGTGACTGTATGGGTAATGGTCACCATATCAAGGTGGCCGCCACGTGAGGGGCTATTGGGGTGGCATGGGGACGCGCCCCCATGCTCACAGGCGGTCAAACAGGGAGAGTCGGGTCACTTGCGTGAAGCTCTGCTGGGCGGCGTCGAGAATGGTGCTCTGCAATGTGAGATTGCTGACGGCTTCCGCGAAGTCAACGTCCTGAAGCTCGGAAAGCACCTCCTTCGTCAGCACTTCGACATCGCCATGCAGTTGCGCGGTGTTCTCGATGGTATTGAGTCGGGCACCCAGCCGGGCACGCGTCTCGAGAATTCGGGTTTCCGCATTGGTGAGATTGGCCAGGGTCGTGTCCACCAGGTCCTTGAGCGCCTGACGTCCAATGTCCGAATCCTGATAGTTTTCCAGCCCATCCGCCAGCCGCTCAACGGTGGTCAGCAGACCTTGCTTGCCTGAAGAGTGCACGAAATAGGTGTCACCGGGCACCGGGTCACCGATGATCTCGAATTGTATACCTTCGGCACTGATGGGCAGGCCACTTGAAAACAGTTGATTGCTCAGAATGGGGCGACCATCCGACGCTCGCTTGATGGTATAGTTGGGTGCAGGGGGCACGACATTGCTGAGAGGGTTGAACTCGATCACCATGTCTTCCGGGTAAAAGGCATCCCAGGCGGCCTGGTCAATCACCCGCCCCTGCGTAATCACAGGCGTGGGTACCGCCTGATTGTTCGGATTCGCCTCGGTAAAGAAGGTGTTATTCGCGCTGGGAATGTCTTCAAACAAGCGCTTGCCATTATCACCGATAGCCACGGAGACGGTGGCGTCGATCTGAATATAGCGTTGCCCTTCATCCCCGCGATATTCATAGTGCCCGGCCGCATTCTTGACAAAAGGCTGCTCACGCCCCTGGAATCCCCCAAAGATATACTCACCACTGGCATCCCGCGTGTTCATCATGCCCGCCAGCTGCTCGATTCGCTGTCGTATCTCGGAGGCAATAAAGGCCTTGTCATCCGCGTTCTGAGAGCCATCACCTGCCTGAACCGTCAGTTCCCTCAGCCGCTGCAATACCTCAGCCATGCTGCCGAGCAGGCTGTCTTCCAGTTCCAGCCGATTGTTTGCCAGCTCGATATTGCGCTGGTACTGGCTGATCTGCTCCAGTTCCTGATTGATCCGCAGGATACGGGTCGCCGCAACCGGATCATCCGCGGGAGTCTGAACCTTGCGGCCACTGGAAATCTGAAGCTGGGTTTTCTGCAGTTCCGAGGTGACATTCTGAATGTTATCCAGACCTCGACTGAACAGTAGCTGAGTGGAGATACGCATCAGATTGCTCCTTTAGCGGAAGGTTCCGAGCAAGGTGTCAAAGAGTTCACGGGCAATGGATACCACCTGTGCCGAGGCATTGTAAGCAGCCTGGAACTGGATGAGCTTGCCGGCTTCCTCGTCCAGGTTCACGCCCGCCATGGACTGAAGACGGTTCTCGGATTGCTGCAGAAGCGATTTCGACGCTTCTTCATCGATCTTCGCCTGGTTGGCTGCCGATCCGATGACTTCGACCAGCTGCCCATAGGCTTCGTTATAGGTGCTCACATTGCCATCCAGAATGCCGGCGTTCTCGAGGTTGACCATGGCCAGGCCATTCCGGTTGTCGGACACGCCGGAGGCATTGAAGGCAACCGTGAAGGTATCTCCTGCCTTGGGCTCTCCGTCCAGCTGAACCTGAAAACCGGTATAGGTGGAACGTGCTACGGGCGCTGGCGTGAAGATACTGCTGTTGCTGGCTGTCAGGGTGACCCCGTCATCCAGCAGCACGTCGACAAAGCCGCCGACTGTGGTTTCATTCCCCCCGGAAACGGTCGCGGGGCCGGCTGTGGGGGTCTGGATATCGACACTGTCGCCTGCCGACCCGCTGACAGTGACCCTGATGTCTTCACCCGTGGTAGACCGGATGGTCAGTGTCGTGCCATCACTTTTGGCAATGATCCCCTGATCCTGCAGGACCGAGTCGTTATTGATGAGATCCACATAGTCGTCCGGCCCGAACGTACCGCCGGCGGGCAGCGTGAGTGTGCGGCCATTGATGCTCAGACCCGGTGAAGCTCCGGCTGCATCATCCACAAAATTGGTCAGGGTTACCAGGGTGTATGCAAAGGCCTTGACGCCCTGCCGCTGTGTCAGCAGCGTGGCGATGTTCTTCGCGCTTTCATTGGCATTGATGGTCAGCGGCGCCTGGGTCGTCACGATCCCGGTATCCGGATCACGATTCTGAATGGTCAGTGTCTGCCCGCTGTAGCCATTGTTGGGCACTGCGGCGGCGGGTGCCGGAATGGTGCCGACGTCGGTCCCTTCTGCGCTGATTTGCGTTTGTCCGGGGTCAGACGTAAACAGGTCGTTGTTGACGCCTGTCACATAGGTGCGATTGGTGACAGGCGGGTTGAGCGGCACCGGGTTGGCCGGGTCGGAGTTGTCGAGGATTTCGTAGACGTTATCCGTGATGAAGCGAACAATCAGAGGCGGGGTCAGAGCGCCGTTGGTCTGAAACTGTGACAGCAGGTTGCCTGTGGCAGGATGCTCCACATCCAGCAGCTCCCCCTGTGAAATCGTCGCGTTGCCCACATTTCCCAGCGAGGCCTCGGTACGGACCGGGCTCGCCAGCGCAACTTCTTCCACCCGGTCAATATCCAGCATGATATCCCGGGCACCGTAGCGGGTGGGCACAATCAGAAAGCTGTCTCCAGTCTGAAAGCTTCCCGCTTCGAAATGAATGCGCATGCCATCAATATCCAGCGTGGCAGGCAGGGGCGACGGGAGCAATGCGCGCTGAATCAATTGACCGGTTTCATCGTCAATTATCGCAAGGTCCTGATTGCTCGGGCCTTCAAACCGAATCCGGTAGTCTTTGGTCGTGAGTTGCGAGCTGTCCACGATCTCGACCTTCATCACGCGGTCGTCAGGCAGCGCATTGCCCTTGCTGGCAATCACGCGCGCGCGCATGAGCGCATCGCTGTTCACGTCACCAAAGAACAACCCGCCCAGGTTGCCCTCAAGGTCGATGCCCTTCTGGTGCTGCGTGTTGATGGTATCCGCCAGAACGACCGCAATGCGACCGACGCTGTTGAAGGCATCCCTCAGAATAGTGTCGCGAAAGCGCAACAGCCCTCCGATTTCTCCCCCGCTCATTTCACTGGTGATTTCATTGACGCGCCCCTGCTCGGACAGGGCAATCTGCAGTTCCTGAGGGTCGTCCTGGCTCGTCTGCGTGATCAGTGTATTGGCGCGCGCGCCCACAACCAGAGCCTGTCCCTTGCCGATCAGCACGTTGATGGAGCCATCCCCCGCGTCGACTGCCGTGACCTGTGTAATCTCGGACAGCTGACGCAAGAGCTCATCACGCTTGTCCAGCAAGTCGTTGGGCGTCTGGCCACTCGCCAATCCGGTAGAGGTGGAAACGGCCTGGTTCAGCTGGGCAATGCCGGCGGCCAGACTGTTGATCTCGGCAATCTGGGCCTTGAGGTTCTGGTCAATGGCATTTTTCTGTGCCTGCAGTCGCCCATAAAGCACATCGAAGCGATTGATCAGCCCTTGTGCCTGGCTGATGACAAGTTCACGCTCGGGGATGGCCGACGGATCATCCGCGACCCCCTGAAGCGCACCGAAGAAGTTGGATAGCCCGGGAGACAGCCCGGTTGAGGGGTCAGCCAGCAAACTGTCAATCTGTTCGATGTTGGCTTCAAAAGCAGCCAGTTCACTGTGCAGGGCTGTGTCTGTGCGCACCTGTGTAATCAGGAACTGACTGGTGGTGCGCTCGATGTTGGTGATCGTGACACCCGTCCCCTGATACCCTGCTCCGGTATAGTTGGAATCGGTCGCCTGAAACTCCACCCGTTGGCGCGTATAGCCCGGTGTATTGGCGTTGGTGACGTTGTTACCGGTGCTGGCCAGTGCTGTTTGATGCGTTTTAAGCCCCGTCAGTCCGATATTGATCAGGCTGCCGCTCATGACTCACCTCCTGGCGCGTCTGCCTGGGGTAAACGGTGCAGGATGCGCAGTATTTTCTGGCTGTAGGCGGGATCTGTCGCATAGCCGGCGGCCTGAAGCGCCTCGGTGTAGGCCTCGGGATCCGCAACCTGCTCAAGGGCCGGCTGGTAGCGTGGATTCGAGTTGAGGAAATTCACGTAATCCCGAAAGCTTTCGGTCCAGCTGTTATAGGCACGGAAAGGCGCCCGCGTACGAATGGGCTGCCCCCCCACATACTCGGTAGTGAGGGTCCAGGCCGTATCACCCCGCCAGCGCGCGTCCGCCTTGATGCCAAACAGGTTGAAGCTGTTTTCACCGGACTCGCGGCGAATCATGTGTTGCCCCCAGCCTGTCTCCAGCGCCGCCTGCGCCAGCAGCACCCGGTAATCCACCCCCATTTCCTCCGCGACTTCTTTCGCAGCAGGCGCCAGTTTGCTGACAAATTCTTCCGGTGATTCAAAGCGGCTATCCAGGACATCCTCGCCATGGCGCACCGGGGGTTCTGCCGCGGTGATGGGACCGGTGTGCATGCCATCCGTCTGCCCTGTTTGATCGAAAGCGCGATCGAGCACGTTTTGGGCCTGCGTCAACACCTGCCGCTCTTCTGCTGTCAGAGGCGAGCGCACCGGTGCGTCGAAGTAATCCTCCACTGAGCGCGGAGACTGTGACAGGCCCAGATCACCACTCAACTGGCGCACCAGCACCTCGGCCAGCCCGAGTCCCCGCGCTCCGGAAAGGGATACAGCCAGTTGCTGGTCAAACATGTCCTCGTAAAACTCGGTGGAGTAGCTGCTGAAGGGATTTCCCTCCCCGAGCACACGGTTGGCCTGACGCATCGCCTGCAGCATTTGCGCCGTCAACAACGACTCGAACTGCCTTGCGACAGCGTCCAGTTGCTGCGCCTTGTCCATGGACGGTTTCTTGAGCGCCTGAAGCGCTGACAGATCCGTATAGGACTGGGTGGCACGTTGCAGTGCAGCCGGCAAGACATTCATATCAGATCACCAGAATCTCCGCACGCAGGGCACCGGCCTGCTTGAGCGCTTCCAGTACCGCCATGACATCACCCGGGGCGGCCCCGACCTCGTTCACCGCCCGCACGATCTCGTTGAGCGTCGTGGCCGGCCCGAACTTGAACATGCGCGAAGGCTCCTGATTCACGCCAACGGTAGACTGTGGCACAACCGCTGTTTGCCCCCCGGCCAGTGCGTTAGGCTGGCTGACTGTCGGATTTTCCGAAATGGTAACCGTCAGGTTGCCGTGCGTGACGGCAGCGGGAAATACTTTCACATTGGCCCCGACGACAATGGTGCCAGTACGTGAATTGATCACGACACGCGCCGGCGCTTCCGCAGGTGATACATCCAGATTTTCCAGAATACTCAGAAAGCTCACGCGCTGAGACGGGTCACGGGGCGCAGAAACCCTGACTGAGGCCGCATCCAGCGCCTGTGCCACGCCCGGGCCGAGCAGATTGTTGATGGTTTCTTCCACTCGGCGAGCGGTGGTGAAATCCGGGTTATTGAGATTGAGTGTGATCGAATCCCCGCGATCGAATGCATTGGGCACGCTACGCTCGACTGTTGCGCCATCAGGAATACGACCCACCACCTGAACATTGACCGTTGTTCGCGAGCCATCAGCCCCCTGTGCACCGAAGCCACTGACGACCAGACTGCCCTGTGCAATAGCATAGACCTTGCCGTCCGCCCCCTTGAGTGCGGACATCAGCAGCGTGCCTCCACGCAGGCTCTTGGCATTGCCAATGGACGAGACGGTCACATCAATCTTCTGGCCCGGTTTGGCAAAGGCCGGCAGGGTGGCATGAACCGACACCGCCGCCACATTCTTGAGCTGCGGATTCACGCCCTGCGGCACCGTGATACCAAAGCGGTTCATCATGTTGCGGAACGTTTGGTTGGTAAAGGGTGCCTTGTCGCCGGTGCCATCCAGCCCCACAACCAGGCCATAGCCAATCAGTTCGTTGCTGCGTACACCTGCTACGGACGTGATGTCCTTCAGGCGATCAGCCTGCACGCCGGCCGCACTCAACAGCAGGCTCAGTCCCAAAACGAGCCCCATCATTCTGATCGGATTCATAACGGCCACCATTCGCTGTTGAAGAAACGTGTCAACCAACCCTGACGGTTCACGTCAGCAAAGGCTCCGGTACCG
>RFIV01000131.1 GCA_003695085.1 Gammaproteobacteria bacterium | reverse complement strand
GTGTACAAAGAAAAACAGGGGTGTCAGGTGAGGCAAACTCGCGGATTTTCTGGCGGCATCCGCCGCAGGGTGTTACCAGTGATTGCCCCTTTGCCATGACCCAGATGGCCCGGACAGACCGGCCACCTGCAGCAATCATGTTTGCAATGCCGTTGGCTTCTGCACAGCTGCCCAAGGGGTAGGCAGCATTTTCAACATTGCAGCCACCGTGCAGGTCACCGTGATCGTCCAGTACGGCAGCGCCCACATGAAAGCCGGAGTAGGGCGCATGGGCTCGTTCCATCATGCGCTGGCACAGGGCCAGCGCTTCCTGATGTGGCATCCCGGACATATCAGCGCTCCTTGGTGTAAGGTATGCCGTCGGCCGCCGGCGCGATGGCCTTGCCAATGAATCCGGCAAGCAGTACCACGGTCAGGATATAGGGCAGTGCCTGGATGAGCTGCACGGGGATTTCTCCGATGCCCGGTACTGCCACGCCTTGCAGGCGTATGGAAATGGCATCCAGCATGCCGAAAAGCAGGGCAGCGCCCAGAGTGGGCCAGGGTTTCCATTTGCCAAAGATCATCGCAGCCAGCGCGATATATCCCTGACCTGCGCTCATGTCGCGGGAGAAAGCTGCATTCTGTGCGATGGCCAGGTACGTCCCTGCCATTCCGGTCAGGACACCATTGATAATGAGCGCCCGATAGCGCAGGAAACTGACCGAGATGCCCGCCGTGTCCACCGCCTGCGGGTTCTCGCCAACTGCGCGCAGGCGCAACCCGAAGCGGGTCTTGTAAAGCAGCCAGGCTATGACCGGCACCGTTAGCCAGGCCACATATACCAGCAGGTTGTGGCCGCTCAGAAGCTCGGAGTACAAGGCGCCCAGAACCGGCACGCCGGACAGTGTTTCAGCCAGAGGCCAGTCCAGAGGCATGAAGCGGGCCTCATCCGCAAGCGGAGGTGTGCTGCCACCTTGCTGAAACCATGCATGACCCAGAACAACTGTCAGACCGGCGACCAGGATATTGATGGCCACGCCGCTGACAACCTGATTGCCCCGGTAGGTAATGCAGGCCAGACCATGAACGAGGCTGAGCATGATGGTGACGACAATCGCCAGGGCAAGTGCCAGCCAGGGCGATCCCCACCAGGCGGCGGCCGTGGCACTGACAAACGCCCCAGCCAGCAGCTTGCCTTCAAGGGATATGTCGATTACGCCGGATCGCTCGGAAACCAGTCCGGCCAGCGCACAGAAGATCAGGGGCGCGGATACACGCAGCGTGGCATCCAGCGTAAGAATGAGGATTTCCATCAGATCACCCATGGGCAGCCCCCTCTGCAGTGTTTCGGTCACGCTTGGGCAGACGGCGGAAGAGTGCTTCCAGCCAGGGCTTTGACATGTAAGTCAGCGCGCCGGAAAAGAGAATGATCAGGCCCTGAATGGCCACCACCAGTTCTCGCGTGATGTTGGGCAATTCGAAGGCCAGCTCGGCGCCTCCCTGGTACAGCATGCCAAAAAGCAGACTGGCGAAGAATATGCCCACCGGGTGGTTACGTCCCATCAGCGAAACGGCAATGCCGGTAAAGCCATACCCCGCGGTAAAGTTGAGCAGCAGACGATGCTGAACCCCCTGAATCTCGTTGATGCCCACCAGGCCTGCCAGCGCACCGGACAAGCACATGGTGACGAGGATGACCTTCTTGCCATTGATACCGGCATAGGCTGCGGCCTTCTCGTTCTGGCCAAAGCAGCGCATTTCGTAGCCCCACCGGGTGTGCCAGATATAGATCCAGACGGCAACCAGACACACCAGCGCAATGATGAACGACAGGTTCAGGGGCGACTCGGCGACCTCAAACCCGATAGCGTTCAGCCATTCATGCAGGAAGGGCAAAAAGGCCGCTTCATTGAATTGCACACTTTCCGGCGCCATGGAACCCGGTGCTATCAGGACATGCACCATCAGATAGACCATCAACGCCGAGGCGATGAAGTTGAACATGATGGTGGTGATAACGATATGGCTGCCCCGGTAGGCTTGCAGCCATCCCGGAAGAAAGGCCCAGGCGGCTCCGAAGGCCATGGCAGCGAGCATGCCGAGAGGCAATAACAGCCCAAAGGGCAGCACATCGCTCAGTGCAAGCATCAGAAGGCCTACCCCCAGGCCGCCAATATAGGCCTGGCCTTCGCCGCCGATATTGAACAGGTTGGCGTGAAAGGCCATGGCTACTGCCAGCCCGGTGAAAATGAAGTTGGTGGTGTAGTACAGGGTATAACCAATCGCTTCGTCATACCCCAGTGCGCCGTTGATCATGACACTGATGGCTTCTGTAGGGCTTTCGCCAATGGCCAGAATGATCAGCATCGATACAGCCAATGCCAGAGAAATGTTGATCAACGGGATCAGGACAACATCTGCCCAACGGGGCAGGGCTTGGGCGTCAGACACGTTCGGCCTCCTCCTGTCGGGCACCGGCCATCATCAGGCCGAGCTGTTTTTCGGTGGCCTCCCGGCCGTTGACTTCCCCCGTAATTTCGCCGTTAAACATGACTATGATCCGATCGGACAGAGACATGATTTCATCCAGTTCAACGGAGACAAGCAGGATGGCGCAGCCTTCTTCACGCAGCGCCATCAGTTTTCGATGAATGAATTCGATGGCCCCGATATCCACGCCCCGTGTAGGCTGGCCGACCAGAAGAATGCCCGGTTCGTGGCTCAATTCGCGCGCAATGATGAGTTTTTGCTGGTTTCCGCCGGAAAAATTGGCGGATTTGAGCTGAGGGTGGGGTGGACGCACATCGAAATCGTGCATCAGGCGTTCACATCGTTGTGTGATGGCCCGGTGATCCAGCAGACCGTTGTGATTGATCTCGGCGTCGCGCTGATAGCCCAGGATACTGGTTTCGGCAGCACTGAACGTCTTGACCAGGCCTCGTTGATGCCTGTCTTCAGGTATATGAGCAATGCCCAGATGACGTGCCAGGGCCGGTTGATAGGCCTCGAAAT
>RFIV01000130.1 GCA_003695085.1 Gammaproteobacteria bacterium | reverse complement strand
CAACGCCCGAATGAGGTTATGCGCCCTTTCCAGCACGTCCTCATCCAGCCAGCCCAGCCGCACCGACATCGCGGCGGCCATGACCATGCCGCAGCCGACGGCCTCACCGTGCAACCAGTGACCATAGCCCATCCAGGCTTCAATCGCGTGTCCAAAGGTATGCCCCAGATTCAGGATCGCCCGCCTGCCGCCTTCACGCTCATCCTCGGCGACGACCGCTGCCTTGGTGGCACAGGAGCGATAGACAGCCTCGCGGATGGTTGCCGTATCCAACGTCAGCAATGACTCAGGGCGTGCCTCCAGCCATTCAAAGAATTCGGCGTCGGCGATGAGGCCATATTTCACCACTTCAGCAAGACCGGCAGTTATTTCCCGGTCGGGCAGCGTGCGCAGCGTGTCCGTATCAATGAAGACAGCACGGGGCTGGTGAAAGGCACCGATCATGTTCTTGCCCAACGGATGATTGACCCCCGTCTTGCCGCCTACAGACGAGTCAACCTGCGACAAAAGCGTGGTGGGCACCTGAATGAAGTCCACACCGCGCTGGTAGGTCGCGGCTGCAAATCCGGTCATGTCCCCGATTACGCCGCCTCCCAGAGCCACCAGCAGGGTGTTTCTCGGGTGGCGTTTTTCCAGCAATACATCGTAGATCTGGTTCAGGACGTCCAGGCGCTTGTACGCCTCACCATCCGGCAGTATACAGGTATCGCTCTCAATTCCTGCTTCGCGCAGGACAGCGATCGCCTTGTCAAGGTAGAGGTCGGCCACCGTGGTATTGGTGACCACCAGGCACCGGCCTGCCCTGAACAACTCCGGATGTGCCCCAAGGCGCCCCATGGCACCCGGGCCGATTTCGATCGGATACGCGCGCTCCCCCAGTGCAACCTCCAGCGATTGCAGGGCATCCTCAGCTACAACCATGCACCATCTCCCTTAATTGTCTGACGATTTCCCGTGCCACGGCCCACGGCTTGCGGCGGTCGGTGTCCACGATAATGTCGGCAATGTCACGATAGATGGGTTCGCGCTGTGCCATCAGTGCCTGCAGCACAGCCTTGGGATCTTTCTGTTGTAAAAGCGGGCGACGTCTATCCTTGCGGGTACGCTCGTATTGCTGTTCCACAGAGGTGTGCAGGTAAACAATGGCGCCTGCCCGCATCATGGTGGCCTGGTTTTCAGGCCGAACCACCGCTCCGCCCCCTGTCGCTATCACTGTGTGCGGGGCATCCACCAGCTCCTGCAGGACCGCTGTTTCACGATCCCTGAAGCCCTGCTCTCCTTCCACATCAAAGATCCAGGGAATGTCCGCGCCGCAACGCGCTTCGATCTCACGATCAGAATCGACGAAATCGTAGCCCAGCTCTTTGGCCAGCAGTTTGCCTATGGTTGTCTTGCCTGTCCCCATGGGGCCCACCAGTACAATATTCTTGGGGGCAGTCGCCATGCTCTCTTGCTCCTGAACGCATTTGCGTCGGGAGCATAGCATGAGCAACCGGAAGACACCAAGACGCAAAAAGCCGCCCGAAGGCGGCTTGAGGAATGTGGCTGATCAGGAATTACTGTTCGATCAGACCATTCTTGAGCAACTTGGGTGTAATAAAGATCAGGAGCTCGGAACGCTGATTGTTGGACTCTTTCTTGGTGAAGAGTCGTCCGAGGTACGGTACGTCTCCCAGGAAAGGCGTCTTGGTGACAGTGTTCGTTTCTTCGGAGGTAAAGATACCGCCGAGCACAACCGTTTCACCATTTCCGACCAGCACCTGGGTCTTCACCTCGTTGGTATCGATACTCGGGATACCGGCAGTCACCTCACCGCGAGAATCCTGATTCACGCGCAGATCCATGATGATCTTGTCATCCGGTGTAATCTGCGGTGTGACCTCCAGTGACAGGACGGCCTTCTTGAAGGACACCGAGGTGGCCCCACTGGAGCTGGCTTCCTGATACGGGATCTCTTCACCCGACTCGATCAGTGCGGTCTGGCGATCCGCAGTCACCACCTTGGGCTGAGCAACGATCTCACCCTTGCCGTCGGCTTCCAGGGCAGAGAGCTCCAGATCCCAGAACATGTTATCCCGCCCAAAGCCAATCGCAATGGAACTGGTATTGGACTTGGTCACGCCCAAGTCAACCGCCAGTGCTTCCGGGAAGGTATACATGGTTGTTTCGTCAGCATCATTGACCTGATTCCAGTGCTGGATATTCTGAGTCGTCGACCCACCAATCAGGAACTGATTGCGACCGTTCTGCTTGTGGGCCGTGCCACCCCATTGAACGCCCAGATCCGAGGTCAGATCTGTCCGCGCTCGCACAATCCGTGCTTCGATCAGCACCTGACGCACCGGAATATCCCAGGTCTGGATCAGCTTGCGCACCTGGGCAATCTTCTCGGCGGTTTCGCGAATGGAGATGGTGTTGGTCCGCGCATCGGAAGAAATGAAACCACGCTCGGAAATCAGATCCTTGTCCTGCTTGAGCAGATCGACCAGATCCGATGCCTTGGCATAGTTGATCTGAATAACCTCAAGACGCACGGGAGCCAGCTCACGCACCTGCTTGTTGGCTTCCAGCTCCAGACGTTCACGGGCCGCGATCTCTTCTGCGGGGGCTACCAGCAGGACGTTACCGACCTGACGCTTGTCCAGCCCTTTGGTCTTCAGCACCAGCTCCAGGGCCTGATCCCAGGGAACATTCTGCAGGCGCAGCGTAATACGACCGCCCACGGTATCGCTGGCCACCAGGTTGAGGCCGGTGAAGTCAGCAATCAACTGAAGCACACTGCGCACTTCAATATCCTGGAAGTTCAGCGACAGCTTCTCGCCGGTATATGGGAATTTCTCCTTGCGGCGCTGCTCTGCCTCATCCGCTGTCAACGGCTCAACAGCCAGTGTGAATACATTCTCCGCCTGATAGGCCAGGTAGTCATACTCACCCTCTGCCTTAACCGCGAGTACCGCATTACCTTCTTCCTCGTATACATCAATCAGCGTCACAGGGGTCGCAAAGTCCACCACATCCAGACGACGACGCAGCTCTGCTGGCAGCTTGGCATCATTGAAGGTCAGCTTGATACGGCCCGCCTCTTCAGTCATGTCCACGGCAATTTTCGGATCGGAGAGCTCAACGACCACGCGACCGTCTCCGCGCTCCCCGCGACGGAAATCCACGTTGGCTACCGCGGACTCGGAAGAAGCCTTGGCTACGGGTGCTGAAACGGGCGGTGCGGATGCGTCCGCCTGCGCAGTCTGACTGCCGGCACCGGTCTTTGCGCCCAGCTGAACGTAGAGCATGTTGCCATCGACGCGCGTGCTGTAGGGCACCAGAGCCAGGAGATTCACAATCAGGCGCGTACGCCCGGAGGCCTCAAGCACCGTGACGCTTTGCGTATTACCCTGTGCCAGCTGGTGATAACGCTCGCTCAGTGCACTGGATACACCGGGCAGATCCAGCGCAATACGCGCAGGTTGCTCGATTGCGTACCCGCGGGGTGTCGGAGGCGGACTGTCAAAAGTCAGCTTGATTTCCGTCCGGTCGCCGGGCAAGGCCGCAAAGTCAATGCCGGTCAGGCTTGTTGCCCAGGCCGACGCGGCTGCCATCAGCCCCCCAACTACCATCAGCAGTGATTTCAAACGCGTTACCATCGTGTTCTCCGCCTTTCTAATCCTGGCTTCTGCCCTGAATCCGTTTTAGTTCTTTCTGATCGACAGTGATCGCGGCCTTTCAAACCAGCCACCCTGCCCATCAGAAACAATTTCCACAATCTCGATATGAGTCTCATCCAGCGCCGTGATGCGCCCGAAGTTCTTGCCGATATAGTTCCCCACGCGTACGCGGTGAATACCGCCCTGATCATCTGCGATCAGTGCATAGAGCGTCGGGTCGCCAGCCTTGCGAATCGTGCCCACCATGTTCAGCGACGAGAGGGCAAAGGCCTCCAGAGGCTCCTTGGGCCGGTCAAAATCAGGCTTGATGTTGCTCTTGGGCTTGGCCTCCACTTCAGCCAGCTTCACATCCTGCGGCGGCTGGAACGGCGAGCGCAGATTCGCAGCACTGTAGGTAAAGGCCTGATAGACCTTGAACTCGGGTAGCGGCTCGATGCGCCCCTTGGGACGTGCCTTGACCTCGGCTACAAAGGCTTCGAGATCCGAAAAGTCCCCGGACCCTCCACACCCGGACAGCATTGCAGCCACCCCTGCCAGACATACTGCGGCAAGCTTGCGCTTCATTTCTTGCCTCCCTGCCCGTTATAGCGATAGGTTTTTGCCTGAATCTGCATGGCCAGCAAACCACCTTCCTGCTGACGCGTAATCGCGAAATCATGCAATGTCACGATACGCGGCAACCCCGCCACACTGCTGACAAAGGTCGCAATCTCGTGGTAGCCGCCCGTGACACTGATATCAATGGGCAACTCCACATAAAACTCTTTGGAGGCCTCGGGACGCAGATCGATAGACTGCAACACCAGCCCCGACTGGGCGGCTGACGTGGAGATATCTTCCAGCAGGCCCGGCACTTCCGTATCACTGGGCAGCTGCTTGAGCAGCGCGCCAAAAGATCGCTCCATCTCTTCCATCTGCTGTCGGTAGGCATCTATGTTGGCAACCTTGTAGGCCTTGTCCTCGTACTGCCGCTTGAGCTCAGGCTCCTCGGACTGGGTACGGGCATAGCGCTCATTGAGATCCTTGATGTCAAACCAGTAGAAGCCCGCCAGAACCAGGGCAAAGACGATCAGGCACACAATCACCTTGACCGGCGCAGGCCAGGATCCGGCGTTGTTGATATCAAGATCCAGATCACTCAGATCCAGTTCGTTCAGATTTTTCAGGGAATCCGCCAGACTCATACTTCCTGCTCCACCTAACTCCGTGCCTTGGACTTCGCGTCACTGGTTTCCGGGGTTTCCAGCCGGACGGTCAGATCGAAGGCGCTCATGCCTTCCCGGTCGCCATCTTCTGCGGCCTTCACCGAGGTCAGGTTAGGCTCGGCAAACCAGTCCGACTTGTCCAGATTCCGCATCAGGTTGGAAATGCGACTGTTCGATTCACCCAGTCCGCTGATCTTCAGCACATCACCTTCCCGACTCAAACTAGTGTAGTACACCCCGTCTGGCAATGTCCGGACCAACTCGTCAAAAATGCGCACAATGACCGGTCGCTTGCCCTGCAGATCCTGAATGACCCGCATGCGCTCGATCAATGCCTTGCGCTTTTCCTTGAGGTTCTGAATTTCCTTGATCTGCTTTTCGAGCTGCGCCATTTCAGAACGAATAAAGTTGTTGCGCTGCTCCTGATAATCAATCTGTCGCAGCACCTGCTGGTGCCAGAGAAAACCCAGACCCAGCGCGATGATGGCCACGCCAGCCAGACTGGTGACAAACTGACGCTGACGCTCGGCCCTGAGTTCCTCTCGCCAGGGGCGCAGGTTAATCTTTGCCATCAGTCAAAACTCCTCATAGCCAGTCCACACGCAATCATCAGTGCCGGAGCATCATTGGCCAGCGCGGACGCATTGACCTTGGAAGACAGCGCCATGTCCGCGAAGGGGTTGGCCACCAGCGTCGGAATCCCCATGTGCTCCTGAACCTTTTCAGGCAATCCCGAGATGGAGGCCGTGCCCCCTGCAAGAATGATGTAGTCCACTTCGTTGTACGGTGTGGACGAAAAGAAAAAGTTCATGGAGCGATGCACCTGCTGCACCACCGCTTCCTTGAAGGGCTCAAGCACCTCGGGCTCATAATCGTCAGGCAGGCCACCCTGTTTCTTGGCCATGCCGGCCTCTTCCTGAGACAGGCCGTAGCGACGCTGAATTTCCTCGGTAAGCTGGCGCCCGCCAAACAGCTGCTCACGTGTATACACGGTCACTCCATCCGCCAGCACGCTCAGGGTCGTCATCGTCGCACCGACATCCACAATGGCTACAGTCAGCTCCTCACCCGTACTTTCGAGCGTCGGCTCTATGAGACTGTACGCCCGCTCCATGGCGAAGGCTTCCACGTCCACGACCTTGGCCTGCAGCCCTCCGATCTGAAGCGCGTCTTCGCGCATTTCCACGTTTTCCCGGCGACAGGCTGCCAGCAACACGTCCACCTGATCGGGGTTGGCACCGTTCGGCCCGATGACGTCAAAATCAATGGCCACTTCATCCAGGGGGTAGGGAATGTACTGGTCGGCCTCCAGCTGGATCTGGCTTTCCATGTCCGCATCCTTGAGCCCTGCCTGCATCTGAATGGTCTTGGTGATGACGGCCGATCCGGCAACTGCGACCGCGGCCTGGCGGGTACTGGTGCGCGACTTGCCTACAACGCGCTTGATGGCCTCACCCACGGCCTCGACATCGGTAATATTCTTTTCTACCACCGCGTTGGGGGGCAAGGGTTCCACGGCATAGCTTTCCACGCGGTAACGACCGCCCTGTTGGCCCAGCTCGATCAGCTTCACTGCAGTGGAACTGATATCGATACCCAGCATGGGCTGCTTCTTTTTGCCGAATAGTCCGAACACGTCAATCCCTTCTCTTATAACCGGTTATCGTTCAGGGGTTTACAAAAGCGTACATGTCGTCACGCGGTTTATTCTGAAACGAAGCCCTGTTGTGCGTATAATACACCAGCCTGAGTCAACCTAAAGAAGTTTCTTAAATAATAGACATACATTCAAAGGATGTCAGGGAAAATATGTTATATTTTGTGAGCCTGTTACGCTTTCTGGGGTGGTCCCTGCTTGCAGGCACCAGCGCTGCGTTCATGATTGCATCGGCTCTGTATCTGTATTTGTCACCCCGCCTGCCGGATGTGGAAGCCCTGCGTGACGTCCGCCTTCAGACCCCACTGCGCATCTACAGCCGCGATAACCAGTTGATCGCCGAGTACGGCGAAAAACGGCGCACCCCCATCAGCATAGAGACTGTCCCGGACCATGTCGTTCAGGCCTTCCTGGCCGCAGAAGACGCCCGCTTCTACGACCACTTCGGCATCGACCCGATTGGTCTCACGCGCGCCGCCGTCCAGCTCGTCTCAACCGGCTCCATTCAATCAGGCGGGTCGACCATCACCATGCAGGTCGCCAAAAACTACTTCCTGAGCCAGGCCCGCACGTTCACGCGCAAGTTCAACGAAATTTTTCTGGCACTGAAAATTGAACAGGAACTGTCCAAGCCGGAAATCCTTGAGTTATACCTGAACAAAATTTATCTGGGCAATCGGTCATACGGTATAGAAGCCGCGGCAAATGTGTATTATGGAAAGTCCGTCACAGAACTGTCGTTAGCCGAAGCGGCCATGATTGCCGGCCTGCCCAAGGCGCCGTCACGGTACAATCCGATCGTCAATCCCGAGCGGGCGCTGATCCGGCGTGACTGGATTCTCGGGCGCATGAAATCGCTGGGGTATATCAGCGAGGCTGAGTGGCAGAATGCGATCCGCTCACCCGTGACGGCGAAGTACCATGGCACCCGGCCTGATCTGGCTGCGCCCTATATCGCGGAAATGGCCCGACAAAAGCTGCGCAGTAAATTGGGCAGCGATCTTTACACGGGGGGCTTCAAGGCGTGGGTCACGGTTGATGCGCGCCTTCAGCGCGCCGCACGCAAAGCCTTGCGGGACGGCCTCCTGACCTACAGCCGGCGCCACGGGTATCTGGGCCCGGCCGGGCGCATCCCTGACGGCATGGCCCTGACGCGTGAGACGCTGGACGCCCAACTTGGCCAATACCCGAAGCTCGGCGGTCTGGTGCCGGCAGTCATCACACGCGTTTCGGAGAGCGCAGCACAAGCCCTGACGCGCGATATGCAGCCCTGGACACTGACCTTTGATGGGATGAAGTGGGCCTGGCCCCGCATTGACATCAACAACCAAGGCCCGGAGCCTCGCACACCCCAGGACATTCTCAAGGCAGGCGATATCGTCTATATCGAGCCGGACGAAGAAGCGCGCGCGCGACTGGCTCAGGTTCCCCAGGTTCAGGGCGCCCTGGTGTCGCTCAACCCATTCGACGGTGCTATCCTGGCTACGGTGGGCGGTTTCGATTTCGCTCAGAGCAAGTACAACAGGGCGCTTCAAGCCAGGCGTCAACCGGGTTCAAATTTCAAGCCCTTCATCTACCTCGCGGCCCTGGAAAAAGGGATGACTGCCGCCACACTGATCAACGACGCCCCCATCGTTTTCAATGATGCCCAGCTCGAAACGGCCTGGCGACCCGAAAACTCGTCCGGACGATTCCTTGGACCCACGCGCCTGCGAAAAGCGCTTTACCAATCCCGGAACCTGGTTTCCATCCGGCTGCTGCGAAAAATGGGAATCGAGTCAACCATCGAGACCCTGGAGCACTATGGCTTCGATGCTCAGCGATTCCCGCGAGACCTGTCAATTGCGCTCGGCTCTACAGCCATGACCCCGCTGGAGGTGGCCGAGGGCTACGCAATGATCGCCAACGGAGGCTATCGTGTCACCCCCTGGCTGGTAGACCGTGTGGAAGACATGGAAGGCAACGTGATCTGGAGAGAACCGCACCAACTGGCCTGCACGCCGCCTGACTGCCCGTCTGATAACGCAGCCGATCCGGTTCAGCCAGCACCCCGCGTCGCGGATGAACGCGCCCTCTACATTCTCAACAGCATGTTGCAGGACGTCATTCGCAAGGGTACCGGCCGCCGCGCCCGCGCACTCGGACGCCCGGACCTGGCAGGCAAGACCGGCACCACCAACGATCAGGTCGATGCCTGGTTCTCGGGCTATGCTGATCACGTGGTGACCTCCGTATGGGTGGGTTTCGACGAGCCGCAATCGCTGGGGCGCAGAGAGTACGGAGCCAAGGCGGCTCTGCCCATCTGGATGGATTACATGCGGACTGCACTGAAGGACACGCCTGTTTACAACCGGCCGCAGCCACCCGGCATTGTGTCGATCCGAATTGATGCCCGAACAGGCAAGCCGGCCACTGCCCTGTCCGAAGAGACCTTGTTTGAATACTTCAGGGAGGAGCATGTGCCTCGGATCAGCACGGCAGCCGGAACCGACGCGGCACCTTCTGATACATCAGAGGACAGCGTGCCTGCCGAGCTTCTTTTCTGAAGCGCATATGAAAAGGCCGGCGTCCTGCCGGCGTCTTTCTCTATTCCTTCGTCCGGCTGAGCAGCTCAGACAGGGATCCTGACATCCGCCAGCGAGTTGAGCGGATAGTGCGCCGGATACCCCAGGCGCGCCACGCCGCTGTCGACCGCTGCACGTGCCACCGCATCGGATACCCGGGTCAGCAAACGTGGATCCGTGGGCTTGGGAATGATGTAGTTTCGGCCAAACTCGAACTTGCCCTCGGGATACTGCGCAG
Organism: Gammaproteobacteria bacterium; assembly: GCA_003695085.1. Taxonomy (GTDB): domain Bacteria; phylum Pseudomonadota; class Gammaproteobacteria; order Pseudomonadales; family Oleiphilaceae; genus Thermohahella. Next base: position 9,629 of record RFIV01000130.1, on the reverse strand, counting down.
CCACCTCATCGGGCACCGGCTCCTTGGCCAGTTCCCGGATGGCTTCAACCGCCGCGACCTTCATCTGTTCATTGATCGCCCGTGCCCGCACATCCAGTGCGCCTCTGAAGATGAAGGGAAAACACAGAACGTTGTTCACCTGGTTCGGGTAATCCGAACGACCGGTGGCAATGATGATGTCATCCCGCACCGCGAGCGCAACCTCCGGACGGATTTCAGGGTCCGGGTTGGCACAGGCGAAGATAACGGGGTTCGGTGCCATGGTCTTCAGCAGTTCGGGCGTCAATACATTTGGCGCAGACAGCCCCACGAAAACATCCGCACCATCCAGCGCATCTGCCAGTGTGCGCTTGTCGGTTTCCAGTGCAAACATGGCCTTGTACTGGTTCAGATCATCGCGCTCACTGTGGATCACCCCTTTCCTGTCTATCATGAAGATATTGCCCGGAGTCACTCCACAACTGATTAGCAGCTTCATGCAGGCAATGGCAGCACTCCCCGCTCCCAGGCAGACGACCCGCGCCTGGGCCGGATCCTTGCCCTGCAGTTCCAGGGCATTCAGCATGCCGGCGGCGGTCACGATAGCGGTTCCATGCTGATCATCGTGAAATACGGGGATATCACAAAGGTCGATCAACTTGCGCTCGATCTCGAAACACTCGGGGGCCTTGATATCTTCAAGGTTGATTCCACCAAAAGTGGGCGAAATCCGGGCAACCGTGTCAATGAACTCCTGTGGCACCTCAGTGTTGACTTCAATGTCGAACACATCAATACCGGCAAAGCGCTTGAACAACACGCCCTTGCCCTCCATGACCGGCTTGCTCGCCAGCGCGCCGAGATTTCCAAGACCGAGAATGGCTGTACCATTGGAAATCACTGCAACCAGGTTGCCCTTGGCGGTGTAACGGTAGGCTTCATTGGGATCGCGGCCGATTTCCCGAACCGGCTCTGCCACGCCGGGGCTGTATGCCAGCGCGAGATCTTCAGCGGTTTCCGTGGGCTTGGTCAGCTCCACACTGATCTTGCCGGGCCGGGGGTGCGCGTGATACGACAACGCGGCGGTTTTCAGATCTTTCGACATTGCACTCTATCCTGATCTTTCGTGGTCAATGAGCCCGTGAAATCTTGTTATTCTTGAAAGCGGCGCCCTTTATCATTATTTGGCTGACTGCGTCAGACGAGACATTATGATGGCTTTGCGACGGGGCCTCAACTACTGGTGTCGCACAAACAAAAAAGGCGCCCCATCGGACGCCTTTTTTCGAACCTTTCCGGTATCAGCCCTTGTTGATGCGGCTGCCGAAACGCTTCTTGAACTTGTCGATACGACCGCCCGCATCGATGACCTTCTGCTTGCCAGTGTAGAACGGGTGGCACTGGGAGCAGACGTCCACGTGCAGATCCTGGCACAGCGTGGAACGGGTCTTGATGGAGTTACCGCAGCTGCAGCTGATGGTCACTTCCTCGTACTTCGGATGGATACCTTCTTTCATTGCTTCAACCTCTTGATCGTTTGCCGCTACCCAGTCATTCAGCTTGCCGGGCACCGCAAGGATGTTGCACACTTGGCGCTGCATCGGGTGGACGCGCCCCAACTGATCATCAAATGATCGGGTGTACCGGGAAGGCGCAATCATACCAGAAATTATACGGACCACAACCCCGGAAAACTGTCTGTGACCCAGCCACTGATTCAGGTCGCCGTGCCGCTGCCGGTGCGCACGCCTTATACCTACACCGCCACGGCCGACAGCCTGCCTTGCGCGGGCGAGCGTGTGCGCGTGCCCGTGGGACGGCGGACGCTGACAGGCTGGGTGCTGCCGGGCCCGGCCAGTGTGCCGGACGGAGCGTCACTGAAGGCCATTTCGAAACGCCTGGACAACGAACCGGCATTCCCGGCGGATGTGCTGGAACTTGCACACTGGGCAGCACGCTACTATCAGCACCCGCCCGGAGAGGTCCTGGCCGCAATGGTGCCGGCCCCGCTCAGGGGCGAAACGCCGCTGCATGTACTGCAGGACAGACTGGCGACGACCGAGTACCGTGCCGCGATGACGCCCCCTGCACAACGGGCAGCCCGACAAGCGGCGCTCTGGCATTGGCTGAAATCAATGCCTGGTCCGGTTGAACGTGAGGCCGTCCTGCGTGCAGGCTATTCCGCCCAGGTACTCAAGTCTGCAGTTCAAGGTGGCGCCCTCATCGAATCTGTCCGCTATCCCTGGGAGTCGGAGCATTCATCCCTTGGAGAGCTGCCACACGGCCTGAATCCTTCACAGCAGAACGTGTATGAAAGCATTCGCAGCGCGCCCGCAGGCGCTCACCTGATAGAAGGTGTCACCGGCAGCGGCAAGACCGAAATCTACCTGCACCTGACCATGGATCAGATCCGGGCCGGCCGACAGGTCCTCATTTTGGTGCCGGAAATAGGCCTCACGCCTCAGTTCGCAGCACGGTTCGAGCACGCGTTCGGCTCACGGGTGGCGCTTTATCACAGTGCCATGACGGATTCCGAACGCCTGCTGACCTGGTTCAGGGCGCGCTCGGGGCACGCCCGCGTCATCATCGGCACACGCTCGGCCCTGTTCCTCCCCCTGCCCGATGCCGGCCTGATCATTGTCGATGAAGAGCACGATACCAGCTACAAACAACAGGATACCTTTCGCTATCATGCACGCGATCTGGCTGTGGTGAGGGCTCATCAGCGAAACATCCCGGTAGTGCTGGGCTCGGCGACGCCCAGTCTGGAGTCACTGGCCAATGTACAGCGCGGACGGTACACCCATTATAGGCTGACCCGCCGCGCCAGCAGCACTGCACTGCCACGCATGCGCATTCTGGACATCCGTACCCGTCCACTGACTGCCGGTCTGAGCCAGCCCGCCCTTCATACCCTGCAGCAGGTACTGGACAGTGGTCAGCAGGCACTGGTATTCATCAACAGGCGAGGCTACGCGCCCGTTCTGACCTGCGAACACTGCCAGTGGATCGCCGAGTGTCATCACTGTGATGTAAGGCTGACCCTGCACCAGCACCCTCGGCAACTGACGTGCCATCATTGTGACAGTCGCTACAGTGTACCGATGACCTGCCCGGCGTGCGGTCAGTCGACTGTGGCGCCGGTGGGCGCAGGGACGGAGCGCACGGAGAATGAGCTGGAGCAGCTGTTCCCCGACTACCCGGTCGTCCGGATCGATCGCGACACGGCCAGGCAGGGGCGCGATCTGCCGCGCTTGCTGCAGCGTGTGCACGCCGGAGAACCCTGCCTGCTGGTGGGTACGCAAATGGTGGCCAAGGGACACGACTTTCCGAACCTGGCTTGCGTGATCATACTCAATGCCGATGGCGGACTGTTCAGCGCCGATTTCCGGGGCACCGAATGGATGGCGCAGCAACTCATCCAGGTGGCCGGTCGTGCCGGCCGGCGAGACGCCCGGGGCGAAGTCATCCTTCAGACACGCTATCCGGAGCACCCGGTGATTCAGGCACTGGCCCACCATGACTACGCCACCATCGCCCGGGACGAGCTGGCACAACGGCGCTTGCACCACTTGCCCCCGGAGGCTCAGCTCGTTGCCGTTTGGGGAGAGGGTCGCAATGCTGAAGAGACCGAAGCAGGCCTGCTGAGATTGCGCGCCGTTCTGGAGAATCTTGGCATGGGGTGCGACGGCAACCAGATCACTGGCCCTTTCCCGGCCGTGATTGCGCGCAAGAAGCAGCGCTTTCGGGCCGTGCTGTGGCTGCTGGACAGCGACCGGAACCGAATGCGGCGTACGCTGTCTCATTGGCTGCAGAATTATCCGAAAGGGGCCGACGGCCTGCCTCCGGCCTTTCGCTGGCGGCTCGATGTGGATGCGCTCGAGACGCTGTGACCGCAACGCCGGCGTCGCTCAGCCTTTGCTCTCACTTAGCTTCGCTGTCGAATACCCGCCTGAAGCCTTCAGCACCGCATTGAAAAGGCGCAGGAGGGCTTGCCCAGACAACTCCTGATGTGCACGCAGGCTGCCAGCATAGAGACAGATTCAGACTCCCTGACGACCAAAGGCAAACGCTCATTGGCGACGCCACCCTAACCCTCAGGTCCGGAAACCACTGCGTCACCTGAAGGTGGTTGAGATGATGAGCAATGGTCAGCCCCGCGCATTTCAGTGCGGCTTCCTTGAGGCACCAGGCCACCGCAAAGGCGCGCCCCTGCTCCTCTTCGCCGACAGACGCCAGCCCCTCGGCTTCACCAGGTGTGAAGAAGCGCCTGGCCAGCTTCAGACAATCCACAGGACGCTCGGCTTCCAAATCCACACCCAATGCTCCCAGCGAACCGGACCACGCGACCGCCACCCAGTGGCCATGGTGACTGACACTGAAACTCCAGGGTTTGATCGTTACCGGCTTGCCCGAAGCCAGACGCTCCAGAGGCACATCCACGGAGCCGCAGCCTGTCGCCTGGCCCAGTACATGACGGACCAACCATCGGGCCGCCAGTCGGACGCGGCGGGCAGGTGCATGTGTTGCCAGCTGAAACCGACACCACTCCTCCTCCGTCACCCCCTCTCTCAGATCAGATTCTTTCAGGGTGCCGGGCACGCGTGCAACCATGAGATGGACGCATTCCGGATCAGTCGGCAAGGTAACGCTCCAGCTCATCACGAAAGGCCGCCTGCACGCCCAGTCGCTTGAGCATCCAGTAATGCCCGGCAATCATGCGATCAATGAACAGTGTTTCCACCGGTGGCTGGAAATGGCGGATATGTTTCATCAACAGCGGGATATTTTTGGCGACCTGCTGGTGCAAATCAGCCGCGCCGTAGTCGTACGCCGTGTCGCGGCTATCAAAGGGGCGAATGAAGACGTCACGCCAGACCGCATAATAATCCGGCCCGACGGCCGGCTGGTCCTTGACCCGCACGCCCAGATCGATCAGGCAACGATCCAGATCACCATAGTCTTCCCGCAACGCGGCCTTGAGCGCATCGCGGTAGCGCGCCACGATTTCAGGCTTGAGATCTTTCACACACCCGAAATCATAGAGGATCAGCGTGCCATCGGGACGAAAGGCAAAGTTGCCCGCATGGGGGTCGCCATGAATGGCCTGAAACCTGAACAGCTGATCGGCCATGGTACGAAAAAGCCGGTGACCAATGACGTTGATGACCGCCTGGGAGTAGCGAGGGGCCTTGACATGCTCGATATGATCCCCCTCGACATACTCCAGCGTCAGTACGCGCCGACTGGACAAGGGCCGGATCACTGCCGGAATGATGACACCCTCATCCTTTTCGTGAAAGCGCCGGAAGCGAACAAGATTGCGCGCCTCATTTTCATAATCCAGCTCCTCGCTGAGCCGCTCGCGGATTTCCTCAAACAGTGCATCCAGACTTTCGGGGGGTATTTTTACCAATCCACTGAGCCTGAAGGTCAGTTTCAGCTGTCGCAAGTCGGCATCCACGGAGTCATCCACGCCGGGGTACTGAACCTTGACGATCACCTCCCTGCCATCATGCGTACGGGCACGATGGACCTGACCGATGGAAGCCGCGGCCCAGGGCTCCCTGTCAAATCGCTGAAACACGTCGTCCGGTGCGGCACCCAGCTCCCGGGTGACCTGCCCGGCAATGACCTCCCAGGGCATGGGCGGTGCTTCCTTTTGCAGGCGCTGCAAGGCCTGAGCAAACTCCTTGGGCAAGAAATCCTGTGTCTGAGAGGCAATCTGCCCCACTTTCATCACGGCCCCCTTGAGTTGCCCCAGGGTTTCGGTAATGGTCTCAGCCATGGCTTCATAATGCTCGCTGCGGGTTTCCGCCTTGCGTTCGGGGTCGCGTTGCAAGGCCGTGCGCACCTTGCTGGCTGCGTAACGACTGGCCACAGATGCCGTCATCCCGGCAAGCTTGAGCATGCGGCGCGTGCGTGTGGCGGGGGGGCGTTTGTCGGATGCCATATTACCTCCTGCTCACCATCTTAGTGCAGGGGGGCACGGGGAACAATGTCAGGAGCGCTGTGCCGCTGCGATACTTGACCGGCTGAGAGGGCCCTGATCGAGCTTGCTGACGAGTGAACCGTAACGACTCAGGAGCGCCTCGATGCTTGCCAGCACCTTGTTTGCGTGCGCCCAGTTTCGGGTACGGGCAGGGTTGAATTCGCAGCCATAGTTGAAGCAGCTGCAGTGCTTCTCCCGATGACGCACAATGACTTCCACCGACTCCAGACTAAGGTCACCCATTTCCATCATGAACTGCATCGAAAGCGTCGCACGGTCTCCCGGCGCAAAGACTTCATCCGTACGAAAGGAGAGTCCGCGCAAGCTGAAGTCCAGTGGGCGCACCTCTACCCACTCGTGCGAAAGCCAGCCACGCCGGACACGCAACTGCAGTTTCAAGTGAGAGAGCGGGTGGCGCAGTTTCAGACGGCGCTCCCTTTTTTGCCGTGCTTCTGCCAAGAAAACAATCCCTTGGAGCCGTTATTTTACGTTGTTTCACGAAATTTACTCCCTTTTATGGCACGACACAAGCTAATTTTTGTTCAGTTCACCCGGCAGGCGATGGCGGGCGCTGCAAGGTACTCCGATTGCGCCCGTTTTCCTTGGAGTGATAAAGCGCCTGGTCGGCGGCCTCGATCCAGTCAGCATGCCCGGGAAAGTCCGGGGACGCTTCCGCCAACCCCAGACTGATGGTAAAGCAAATCGTCTGCCCACCATGCTCAACCACCAGGCCCTCAACCCGCTGACGCAGGCGCTCAGCAAAGATCAGCCCCTTCTCCCCGGTGGTATCCGGCAGAATGACGCCGAACTCTTCGCCACCATAGCGCCCGCAGATATCAGTCGCCCGTGTGGTTTCGGTCAGGGCTGCTGACACCTGACGGATCACTTCGTCGCCCGCCTGATGCCCGTAGGTGTCGTTAACTTTCTTGAAGTGGTCAATATCGAACATCACGAGCGTCGACGGTGACTGGCTGCGCTTGAAGCGCAGGAATTCCCGCGCCAGCATCTCTTCCCAGTAGCCCCGGTTGAACAGGCCGGTCAGTCGGTCCGTCCGGCTCAACTGAGCCAGCCGGGCATTGGCGTTCATCAGCTGCTTGCGGTGACTGGCGATATCCGTGACGTCATAGACCAGCACACAAATGAAATCCACATCTCCCGCGGCCGAAAGCAGAGGCGAGATGGTGATGTTCTGGTACATGAAATCTTCCGTGCCGGTGATTGGCCGGTAATTCCGGAACCTGAACAGGAAAGGACGCTGCTCCCAGGTGGTGAAGGTTCGGTTCTTGAGCAAGAACACGGACCGAGTCTTGTGTCGGAACCAGTCCTCCTGTACCTCAGGAAACAGATCGAACAGGCTCTGCTCCTTGGCCTTGTACGCAGGAATGCCGCTATGGTTTTCCATGAAGCTGTTCCATAGCTGAACCTTGTATTCCCGGTCCAGCACCAGCAGGCCGACATCCACGGTCTGCAGCATATCCATGAGCCAGTGAAAGGCCTTGAGATCATCATCAGTTGTGCTCATGGTGTCCTCTACATCAGATAGGCAACTTTGTTGCGCATGATGGGCAATGAATCCTCGGTGAAGAGCAGCAGCAGATCACAGGCCACATTGTAGCCCTCCAGGCTGTAGCAGATTTCGATCGTCAGGGTCTGCTTCCAGCGCCAGGTCTTGTTCTGAAGCAATTCCCCGACATCCACATGCTGACCCAGCACCACCGGGTGGCCCTGTGAGAACTGGACATCCATCTGATCAGCGATACCTTTGATACACGCACCGATCAGGACGGATGCCACGTCCATGAGCAACTCCAGCTCCACCAGCTCGTTGAGCTCGCCTTCGTATTGCATCAGGCGGGCCATGTCCTCAAAGCTGGAATCGTGGAAGAGCAACAGCGCTTCGCCGCTGATACCGGAGCCGATGAATCCCTGACACACCGCCGAATAGGTTTCGGAATCCGTTGTCGCTTGCAGGGCCATTTGCAGCTCGGTGACTTCAAGCAGGTTCACCCGGGGAATGGGCAGCACGACGAATACATCCAGCAAACGCGCCAGCATGTCTGCCGCCTGGCCCATGGCCACGTTGGCCACCTCCTGATAGACCTCCAGTTCGGAGATGGGCTCTTCTCCGGAGGCTTCCAGCGGGGCGGGTTCAGGCGCTTGGTCGTAAAGTCCGTACTGGCGCAGCAGCCCTGCCAAGACCTCTGCATCAACGGGTTTCCTGATGAAATCCAGGGCGCCCATCTTCATCACGCGTGCGCGGGCATCCGGCTGGATATCGCCGGACACCACGATCACCAACGTCGGCAGATCCCGCTTCTGCACCTGGGCCAGCACCTCATAGCCGTCCATTTCCGGCATGGTCAGATCCAGAAACAGAATATTGCCCTTGCCCGCTTCGATGAGATCGAGTGCCTCGTACCCGTTTTTCGCGAAACTGACATCCACATCCCAGTCTTCCGGGAGTGCCTTCGCCAGCTGCTTGCGGGCCACGGTAGAATCATCACAAATCAGTACTGGGGTGGTCATGACATCTCTTCATGCGTGAGTCTCTAAAGTAAAGTGCACACTCACGGATTTCGCAAACCGCAATGGGGGTTATCGCCTTCGTTTGATATACTGCGCAGCCTTGTGTCGGGGAGAAAAGTGGTGCCGGACTATCTCGATCGCTTTGGCGGTATTGGCCGCCTGTACGGTGTGGAAGCACTTGAAGCCTTCAGGCGTGCGCATGTCTGCGTCATAGGACTGGGCGGTGTGGGGTCCTGGACTGCCGAGGCCCTGGCGCGCTCGGGAGTTGGCCAGCTGACGCTGGTAGACATGGACGACATTTGTGTGACCAACACCAACCGGCAGATTCATGCACTGACCAACACGGTGGGCCAGCTCAAGGGTGAAGCGCTCAAGGCCCGCTGCCAGGCCATCTCGCCGGATATTCAGGTCTGTGCCGACATTCGATTCGTCACGCCCGGCAATGTGGCCGATGTGCTGGATCGCGGCTTTGATGTCGTGGTGGATGCCATTGACAGTGTCAAGAGCAAAGTGGCCTTGCTTGCCTGGTGCCGTCGCAACAAGCAGGCGGTGATTACCACCGGTGGCGCGGGTGGACTGACGGATCCGACCCGGATTCGTGTCGCCGACCTTTCACGCACCTATCATGATGCCCTGCTGGCCAAGACACGCAAGCAGCTGCGTCAGCATCATGGCTTTCCGGACAACCCCAAACGACGCTTCGGGATCGAGGCCGTCTTTTCCGAAGAGCAGCCGCGTTACCCGGATAGCCAGGGCGGTGTCTGCCACAAGAAACCTGCACCCGGGGAGTCCACACGGCTGGATTGTGCCAGCGGCTATGGTGCCGCCACCATGGTCACAGGCACTTTCGGGTTCGTCGCTGCCTCACGCGCGCTGGCCCGCCTCACCGCAAAGATCTGACACACTCCGGCTGGAAAATACCCGCCGGAGGGGCTATACCCTTAAGAACACACCATAACTACAAGAAGGTTCCCGTCATGAAGCAGTTGCTTGCTGCCTTGGCGTTTGTGTTCGGGCTGGGTAACGTTGCACAGGCTGAAACCATCACCATTACTACGGGAGAGTATGCGCCCTGGACCTCCAGGTCTCTCAAGTATGGCGGCTATGTCAATCGCGTGATCACCGAGGCGTT
>RFIV01000129.1 GCA_003695085.1 Gammaproteobacteria bacterium | reverse complement strand
GTCGGCTCGGCATCGGCCCAGCGAAACGCATCACCGATTTCATCCCACATCTTCATGTTCATGGCATTGGCCTTGTCCGGCCGGTTCAGCGTGACGGTGGCAACGGGGCCGTCCTGCGTGACGGCAAGGGTTTCAAAGTCTGTCATGGTGCTCTCCTTACAGAAATTCCCAGCCAGTGTAAACACTGTCAACACTGATGCCAAGTCCGTTCAAGGTGGCTGCCTGCCTTCGAACCCGACAGGACGTTCTTCCAGCCTCCCCCTGAAAAAAAGACGCCACGCCTCCGGACCCATCTCATTCCGAAGACGGTTCAGCCCATTGAGCCAGTTGCCGGTCATGCAGGCCCGTCAGGGCGAACAGGGCACAGATAGCACCGATCAGCGCGAGGAACATGTCACTCTGAGTGTCCCAGACATACCCCTGCATGCCCAGAAACGCCTCGGCCGCTTCCCCCGAGGCCAGCGCCACCCACCATTCGATCAGTTCGTAGAAGGCCGATATCGCCAGGCAAACGCAGACCACCAGAAACCCGGTCCAGCCACGCCCGTTCACCACCCTCAGTCGCACAAACAGCTCCCGGGCAATGAGCGCCGGAACGAATCCCTGCGCAAAATGTCCCAGCTTGTCATAGTTGTTGCGACTCTGGCCCAGCACATCACGCACCCAGTCTCCCAACGGGACCTCTGCGTAGGTGTAGTGGCCGCCTACCATCAGGATCACCATATGCAGCAAAATCAGCCAGGTGATCAACGGGGTCAGGGCGAAACGGCGATGAGTTGCCAGTAACACGCCATACCCGATAAGCGCGGGAAAGACCTCAAGAAACCAGGTCAGCATATCCTTGGGTTGCCAGCCACTCCAGATCAGTACGCTCCAGAAGATCATTTGCCAAAGGGGGTGCGTCATCCTCTTCCATCCCTGCCGGATTCATGGTATCCATGAGCCTACCAAGATACACACAAGAAGAACAAGGACTTGCCATGCAACAAATCAAGGTCACGCTCGACGAGCAGGATATCCCCACCCATTGGTACAATGTCATGGCGGATCTGGACAATCCGCCTCCGCCTCCGATGGGGCCAGACGGTCAACCGGTTACGCCGGAAGCCCTCTCCGCCATCTTTGCCGGTCCGATCATCGAACAGGAAATGGCTGCCGAGCGCTGGATTCCGATCCCCGAACCCGTGCGGCAGATCTATGCCCAATGGCGCCCGACGCCGCTGTTCCGTGCCCGCCGTCTGGAAGAGGCGCTGAACACGCCGGCTCGGATCTACTACAAGTTCGAAGGGGCCAGCCCCGCCGGCTCCCACAAACTGAACTCGGCCATCGCACAGGCGTACTACAACCGGCAGGCCGGCATCCGCCAGCTCACCACCGAAACGGGTGCGGGTCAATGGGGCTCGTCCCTGGCGCTGGCCGGACAAATGTTCGGGATTGACGTACGCATCTTCATGGTGAAGGTGAGCTATGAACAGAAGCCGTTCCGGCGCTCCATGATGCAGACCTGGGGTGCTCAGGTCACGGCCAGTCCGTCCATGGAAACGGAAACCGGCCGCAAGATTCTGGCCGAGCATCCGGACAGCCAGGGTTCGCTGGGCATCGCCATTGCCGAAGCGGTGGAAATGGCTGCACAGAACCCGGACGTGAAGTATTCACTCGGCTCGGTACTGAATCATGTGCTGCTTCATCAGACGGTGATCGGTCTGGAGGCGAAGAAACAGTTCGAGAAGATCGGGGACTATCCGGACATGATCTTTGCGCCCTGCGGTGGCGGCTCCAACTTTGCCGGTGCGGCCTTTCCCTTCTTTGCCGATGTGGCCGCCGGGGGGCGTGAGGTGCGCATGGTGGCCGTCGAGCCCACATCCTGCCCGTCGCTGACACGCGGCCATTTTGCCTGGGACTTTGGTGACAGTGTGGGCCTCACGCCGCTGACACGCATGTACACTCTGGGTCACGACTTCATGCCGCCGGGCATCCACGCCGGAGGTCTGCGCTACCATGGCGCCTCGGCGATCGTGTCCCAGATGTATCATGACAAGCTGATCGAAGCGGTAGCGGTGCCGCAGCTGGCCACGTTCGAGGCCGGTGTTCAGTTTGCCCGTGCCGAGGGCATCATTCCCGCCCCCGAGTCCTGTCACGGCATCCGGGCCGTCATTGATGAAGCCCTGCGGTGCCGCGAGGAAGGCGTCAGCAAGACGCTGTTCTTCAACCTCTCCGGCCACGGCCATTTCGACATGGCGGCCTACGACAAGTATTTCAGCGGCGAGCTGGAGGACTTCGAGTATCCGGCGTCGGCCATTGAAGAGGCACTGTCCCGCCTGCCTCAGGCTGCGCCCGGCACCAATACCGGGCGCACGTCTCCGATAAGCCGGTCAATCAGCCCATAGTCGACTTCCGGCTCCAGGTCACGTGCGGTGCCTTTCTCCCCGGTGGGTTCAGTCCGAATGCCAGCTTCCGTTCTCAGCACCCGCGCCCCGCCACCGCAGTTTCGGCAGAAGATCGTATGACCGTGCGGGTGGTCACGCCGGACCACCAGCGTGGGTCCACACATGGGGCAGTTCTGGAGGGGGATGCCTTCGTCGCTGTGTGCCACAATGTGATCCAGCCGCCCCTGCTCGCCCAGCATAATGAAGCGCTCCCCCAGGTCTGCATCAAACTGAGCGCCGAGGTTGCGTCGAAGGATATCCAATGCCACATCCACCGGCATCCCCGGCCGATAGGGCCTGTGACTGGTCATGGCATCGAAGGCATCGCAGATGCCGACGATCCGGGCCATGAGCGGGATCTGATCTGCCGCGAGCCCCTTGGGATAGCCCTTGCCATTGGGCATTTCGTGGTGCCCCACCACGGCGTCCATCACCAGTGCACGCAACGGGTGGGCCTGCAACAGGCGAGCCCCCACCTCCGGGTGGGTTTGTATCACGGCATATTCATCGTCCGTCAGTCGATCCGGCTTTCTGAGAATCGCATCTGGCACGGCCACCTTGCCCAGATCATGAAGAAAGCCGCCGAGGCTAACACGGGCGACCGTTGCTTCATCCAGCCCCGCTTCGGTCGCCAGCAGGTGCGCGTACCGTGACACCCGCCACATGTGCCCGCCGGTATACGGATCACGGGCCTCCACCATCACGGTCATGGTCAGCAGGCTCTGCAACAAAGCCGCTGGTGGGTCAAAGCTGTAGGATCGATGCATGTCAATGCCTCCCCTGAATTGGACGCACCCGCAGGGTGAAGGTTCCCGAAACAGGTCCCCGTACCCTGTGCGCGAATAACCGCTTCACATGATGTTCAGTGTAGACCACAGCCCATGATGCGGCTGGATGGCGGAGGATCAGGTACCAAGCCGGAAAACTTCACCAAAGGCGACAGACCAACTGAACGCCATGCGGGGGTCGCAGTGCAGGTAATCCGTCAGGGCAACCCGGATCAGGCCTGCGTGAGTCACCACCAGCGTATCGCCCGGCAGTTCAAGGACAGATTGGTACAGGCGTCGCCAGCGATCACGCACCTGCAGGTAGGTTTCACCACCGGGGGGTGCCCGATGAACCCAGTCCCGGGCCCAGGCATCCAGCTCGGCCCGGGGCACCGTTGACCAGGTCAGCCCCTGCCAGCGCCCAAAGGACATTTCCTTGAGCTCAGCCCGTATTTCAGGGGCCAGCGAAGGCCAACGATGGGTGACCAGCCAGTTCGCCAGCTTCTGACACCGCCCGAGCGGGCTGGTCAGCACACGGCTCACGTTCGCTGGCAGCCGGTTCCGGAGTTGTTCAAAATGCAGTTGCCAGTCCGGATGCAGATCCACCTCTCGCTGACCATAGATGGCCCCGTCCGGTGCATCGACTGGTGTATGCCGGATCAGGTATAAGGCCACAGACACACCAACGTCAGAAGGATGGCCATTTCGGCCAGTTGTTCGCAGGCACCGAGCAGATCGCCTGTGTAACCGCCCAGACGTTTCCGGAACCCACGTACGCAGGCCAACCGTATACCCCATCCGGCGGCCAGCGCGGCGATCCCCAGCACGCCCGGCAACAGCAATGCAGGCCACACCCCTGCCAACAATGCAAATCGCCTGTCCGCTTCGTGCAGCGCCTTGGCCACGGGCTTGACCTTGCTGGCCTGGTCCGCCTGCACATAGGGCAGTTGTCCGATCAGGCTGATACTGACCGCGCGTGCCCAGGTGTGCTGAAGCAAAATTGCCAGGCAAGCCAGCGCCGCAGGCAATGCCGCCAGCGCAAACGTGCGCAGTCCGATGCTGGCGATCAGCGCCAGCGTCCCATAGGTGCCGATCCGGCTGTCCTTCATGATCGCCAGCACACGTTCCGGTGTTTGTCCACCGCCCAGACCGTCCACGGCATCGGCCAGACCGTCTTCATGAAAGGCGCCGGTCAGCACGACGCTGACCATGACAGACAGGAAGGCGGCAAGCACAGGACTTCCGGACAGCAGGCCAACGGCATAGGCCAGTATCGCCCCAATCGCTACCACCACACCCACAAGGGGAGCGTAGCGACTGGCGGATTCCAGATCTTCAGGATGCCAGTCGTCAATACGAACCGGAATTCGGGTAAAGAATTGCAAGGCCACCCGAAACAGGTGCCAGTGTCGGCCCATCATTCGTGCTTGTTGCTGACGCCTGCCTGATCAAAGCTGGCCATTTCATTGAGAAAGGCCACGGCGGCCGTCATGAGTGGCCAGGCCAGTGCTGCACCGGTCCCCTCCCCCAGCCGCATGCCCAATGAGAGCAAGGGCTGCACATCAAGCGCTGCAAGTACTGCCTGATGTCCCTGTTCATCAGACTGATGAGCGAACACCGCATAGTCGCGGACCGACGGTGTCAGCGCCTGAGCCACCACAAAAGCAGCAGTCGCGATGAATCCATCCACCACGAATACACACTGATGCCAGGCAGCCCTCAGCATCGCGCCGACCATGGCAGCGATTTCAAGCCCGCCAAGCGCAGCCAGTACGTCAAGAGGTCGGTTCGCCTGAGCGTGAAGGGCCAGCGCACGTTCAACGACGTCGCGTTTACGCGCCAGCCCTGCTTCGTCCAGACCGGTGCCACGACCCACCACCTTGCCAACCGGCAAGCTCAGCAACCTTGCACTCAAGGCCGCCGCTGAAGTGGTGTTACCGATGCCCATCTCACCGAAGAGCAATGCGTTGCTGCCTTCGCCGACGGCTTCATCCGTACAGTGCGCCCCGACCGAAAGGGCAGCCTCACAGGCGTCCGGGCTCATGGCTACCCCCTTGGTAAAGTCGCCTGTTCCCGGTTGTACCTTCGCACGGACCAGGTCCGGCCGGGCTTCAAACGTGTGACATACTCCCACGTCCACGACCTGCAGGCGGATACCATTGTGGCGAGCAAAAACGTTAATGGCCGCACCGCCGGACAAAAAGTTCAGCACCATCTGCCAGGTCACCTCCTGTGGATAGGCACTGACACCCTGCCCGACGACCCCATGATCGCCGGCAAACACCCAAAGATGGGGGTGCCTCAGCTCGGGCTCCGTCGTCTGCTGAATTCGGCCGACCTGAAACGCCAGCGACTCCAGCCGACCCAGCGCCCCGACGGGCTTGGTCTTCAGGTCGATCTTGCTTCGCAGCGCATCATCCAGCTCGGCCGATACAGGCCGGATCTCTGCGACCCAATCAGGTGTGATCATGCTCATCTCCTTTCAGCCACAAGGGCAGTCCGGCCGCTACCCAAACCACCTCTGTGCAGACCTCGGCCAGCCGCTGGTGCATCTGACCCGCCAGATCACAGAACCGGCGGCTGAGCGGATCAGGAGGGATGATGCCCAGGCTGGTTTCATTGCTCACAAGTATAACGGGCGTTTCTGCCCCTTCCAGCACCCGACCAAGCTGCGCCACGCAGTTTCCAATTGTTTCGTCATCCAGCCCTTGCATGAGCAGATCGGTGAGCCACAGGGTCAGGCAGTCCACGACCACAATGTGGCCGCGAGCGCTCAGTGCACGTGTGGATGCAGGCAGATCATCGGGCAGCTCCAGCGTCTGCCAATGTGCTGGCCGGTCATCCCGGTGGCGAGCAATGCGGCGAGTCATCTCCTCGTCGAGCGCCCGAGCGGTGGCGACCAGTGTAATCGGTGCTCCACTCAGGCGCCGGGCGTGTTCCGCTCGCCGGGCGGCATACCGGCTCTTGCCGCTCTTGACGCCACCCAATACCAGAATGGCCATGGGGCTTATCAGGGCTGCCAGCTCAGGGTCAGGTAACCTGCCCGGCCTTGCTGATTGTAGTAGGCCACGGTTTCATACTCCTGATCCGTAACGTTCTCGATCTTCGCCGAGAGGCTCAGGGAGGGGTGCAGCTGATAGCGGGCGCGAAGATCCAGGCGGCCATAGCCATCCACCTCGTCCGTATTGGCCAGATTATCGTAACGACGCCCTTCTACCAGCCAGTCGGCCCCGAGCATCAGCTTCTCCATGCGCTTTTCGATTGTCAGGGTCAGCTTTTCCTTGGCCCGCCGCGGCAGCAGGTTACCCTTTGTGGCCGGATCCTGGCTTTCCGGGTTCTGCAGCGTCACGGTTGTGGCCAGGAACAGCCCATCCCATTCGCCCTGAGCCCCCAGCTCCAGGCCTGAAATGCGTGCATTGTTCAGGTTCGCAGCCAGGAAAGTGGAGGGATCGAAGGAAATCAGGTCATGAATGCGCGTGTGAAAGAGTGCTGCCTCCCAGCTCAGCTCGCCCTGACGCCCCTTTACACCCGTCTCGACAGACCAGCTGACTTCGGGCTTCAGATCCGGGGTGCCAAAGAAAGGAAAGTACAACTCATTCATGGTAGGTGCCTTGAACGCAGTACCATAGCTGATATAGCCCCGCGTTTCGCCGGCCAGCATCCGCCCCAGAGTCAGCGAACCGGTGGTTTTCTCGCCATACTGGCTATTGTTGTCGTGACGCAGGCTCAGCTCCGAGCGTCCCGCACCCACCTCATTGATCCACTGCATGAAGGCGGCACGATTATGTCGGCGTGACACGGGATAGCTGGTCGTACTGTCCACATCCTCTACCTGCACCTCACCTCCCACAGTCACCACGCCACGGGCTGTGGGCCTGGAAATCTGCGCTGACAGCTGATTTCTGCGTGTATTGAAGGTTGAGACATATACACCATCATTGAACGAATCCAGCTCATCCACATGCTGGCCTGCACGCACTTCCAGCACATGTCCGCGCAGGGGCAGCGTCAGCGCGACCGATGCTACCTGCTGAGTTACATCCGAACGGTTCTGAAAACTGCCATCGTATTCCACCTCGCTATCTGCCTTGAGCACATTGAAGGCGAGCTTGCCGCCGGCACTCAGATCGAAGCCAAGGCGCAGGCTGCCCCCCAATTCACGATAGGCATCGTTGTCAGGTTCATTGTCAAAACAGCCCTTGAACAGGGTGGCCGACTCCGGCTTGCAGGCGTTGAACCCATTGGTATTGGTCATGTGATGACTGAGCGAGATGCTGACAGGCCCCTGTTTGGCACCGGCCTGCACATTGGTTGCCGCATAGTTGTCACGGCCCACAGTCAGATCTGCACCAAACTGCTTCGCGTGTTGCACATCCCGGGTAAAAATCTGAATCACACCACCAATGGCCTCGGAGCCATACAGGCTGGCACGTGGCCCGCGAACGATTTCGATTCGCTCAATCGATCCCAGTGGCAAATTGCCCCAGCTCGCCCCGCCAGCGGTGGCACTGGCCACCTTCACCCCATCGATCAGAAGCAGCACATGATCTGACTCCGCACCGCGCAGAAACACCGATGAAACACTACCCTGGCCACCGGACTGGGTCACCGTGACACCCGGGACGGTACGCAGCAACTCAGGCAGACTCTGAACTTGTTTTCTTTCAATGTCTTCACGCGTAATCACCGTGACCGAAGCCAGGGTTTCATCCACGGTCTGCGCCACGCGATTGGCGGTCACGATCAGGGTTTCATCAACGGCTGCGTGAGCCGTGACAGACAGGGTGGCCACAGACAGGGCCAACAGGGACATGCGCATAGACAATTCCTCCAAATAAGACGCTCACCCGCGTGTTGAACCGGGGCCGGAGGACGATGCGCAGACGGGACAGAACACAGCATGCGCAGGGTGAGTGCCCTCCGCACCACCAGGCAGTTGTGTCAGGCCGGTCTCCGGACTTGTGAGTGGCCATCAGGCCGCCTGCGCGCCTTCCCATGTTCTGACACAGTGGCATGAAGCGCAGTCTGACTCACCTACCGTTGCGGGGGCAGTGCCGGACTTGCCTTGCGGCGCACCGGCTTCCCGTTTCATCTCCCTAAGGAGACACCTGACAATTGCGGCGCACGATACGGCGTCATGCCCCCCCCTGTCAAGCCGACACCTGCCCAATTCCGGCGCCATCTGGTATGCTTTGCCGGCAAACGCTTTGACAAGACAACATCGGGATCAGACTACCATGCCAACCTACCGTTCTCGAACCACTACCGCCGGCCGCAACATGGCAGGTGCCCGTGCACTCTGGCGTGCCACGGGCATGAAAGATGATGATTTTCAGAAGCCGATCATCGCAGTCGTCAACTCCTTTACCCAATTCGTTCCCGGCCACGTGCACCTCAAGGACATGGGGCAGATGGTCGCGCGCGAGATCGAGGCTGCCGGCGCAGTCGCCAAGGAATTCAACACGATCGCCGTGGATGACGGTATCGCCATGGGCCACGACGGCATGCTCTACAGCCTGCCTTCTCGCGAAGTCATTGCCGATTCCGTCGAATACATGGTCAACGCCCACTGTGCGGATGCGATGATCTGCATTTCCAACTGTGACAAGATCACCCCGGGCATGCTGATGGCCGCCATGCGCCTGAACATCCCCGCCATCTTTGTCTCGGGCGGCCCAATGGAAGCCGGCAAGACCAAGCTGGCCCAACACGGGCTGGACCTGGTGGATGCCATGGTCATTGCGGCCGATGATTCGGCTTCGGATGACGACGTGGCCGAGTATGAGCGCTCGGCCTGCCCGACCTGTGGCTCCTGCTCCGGCATGTTTACCGCCAACTCCATGAACTGCCTGGCAGAAGCCATCGGCCTGGCGTTACCCGGCAATGGCACCATGCTGGCGACTCACGCCGATCGCAAGGACCTTTTCCTGCGCGCCGCCCGGCAGATTGTGGAGAACACCCGGCGCTACTACGAGCACGACGACGAGACCGTACTGCCACGCACGATTGCCAGCAAGCAGGCGTTTGAAAACGCCATGTCGCTGGATATCGCCATGGGGGGGTCGACCAACACGATCCTGCACCTGCTCGCCATCGCACAGGAAGGCGAAGTGGATTTTACCCTGAACGATATCGATCGCCTGTCCCGCAAGGTGCCGCAGCTGTGCAAGGTGGCACCGAACACCCAGAAATATCATATTGAGGACGTGCATCGTGCGGGCGGCATTTACGGCATACTCGGGGAAATGGATCGCGCAGGTCTTCTGGGCACCCATGTGCCAACCGTTCATGCAAAGACTCTGGCCGATGCGCTGGCCGCATGGGACGTGATGCGTACGGAAGATGAAGCCGTTCGAACCTTCTACAAGGCGGGGCCGGCCGGTATTCCGACTCAGCAAGCGTTCTCCCAGAGCACGCGCTGGCCGTCACTGGATCTGGACCGTGAAGCGGGCTGCATTCGTAACCTTGAGAATGCCTACAGCACCGAAGGTGGCCTGGCCGTTCTTTACGGCAACATTGCGGAAGATGGTTGCATCGTCAAGACTGCCGGGGTAGACGAGAGCATACTGGTGTTCGAAGGGCGAGCTCGCATTTGCGAAAGCCAGGAGGAAGCCGTTGAGAAAATTCTCGGGGGCGACATTCAACCGGCTGATGTAGTGATCATTCGTTATGAAGGCCCCAAGGGCGGTCCCGGCATGCAGGAAATGCTCTACCCGACCTCCTACCTCAAATCGAAGGGACTCGGGAAAGTCTGTGCACTGATTACCGATGGGCGCTTTTCCGGTGGAACATCCGGATTGTCCATTGGTCATGTCTCACCGGAAGCCGCTGCCGGTGGCGCCATCGGGCTGGTGGAGGAAGGGGATCGCATCCTGATCGACATTCCCAAGCGCAGTATCAATGTCGATGTCTCCGATGAGGTACTGGCCGAGCGGCGTGCCGCCATGGAAGCCAAGGGCGCGGACGCATGGAAGCCCGCCAGGCCTAGACCCCGCCGCGTCAGCACCGCCCTCAAGGCTTATGCCTTGCTGGCCACTTCAGCCGACAAGGGCGCCGTGCGCAACAAGGCATTACTCGAAGGCTGATCTCTGGTCTGACAGGGGTCACGCCCCTGTCAGTTTTATTGACGCTCCATCTGTGACTCCCCTCTCATTTCTCCACATTTGCGTCGAATTTATTGACACTTTCAGCCATCGGCCTGACGTATAGGACTACCAAACCGGCTTGCTCGCCCCCCCGGATTAAGCCGAACAGCCAGATCAGCCCGCCATTTTGTGTAGTACCTCTCATAATTGATCACGCAAGCCAGAAAAATGGCATTCATGCCATTAATTGGCCCACACCTCGCATCTCCCTTAGTCAGAAACGAACCGAAAAAATCCAAAAAGACGGACTTCAGGGTAAACACACATGGCAGTAACGCGTATCGCCACCCTTCTTGCCGCAGGCATGCTCTGCGCCAATGTTCAGGCTTACACCATCACGGACCAGTACATTGGCAGCAATGACCATGAGGACGGTGATGTTATCGGGCACACGGCCCAGTTTGATATCTCCAGGCTCAGCTACTCACGCACGTCAGCAACCGATCTGCAGGTCCGGGTGTATACGAATTTTGTCAATCATATCGGCAGCTATCCCAACGCGGATAAATCAGGACTGGGACGCGGTATCGGCCTGGGGGATCTGTTGCTGGCCGATGACTGGACGCCAGTGGGTACAGCTGCCACCGGCTATGTCTCCGACAACTTTGCCGATAACATTCGCTCGACTCACTGGGATTGGGGACTGGCCCTGGATGACCGCTTCAGCGCTACGAGTGGCAGCCTGACGCTCTACAAGCTTGCGGGGCCAAACATTACCACCCTGCAAAGCAGCAATGACTTCATCAAGAGCCACTACACATTCAGGGATGGGCAGGTGGTCGCCGTAGATACCCCCTCAACGTTTACCAACAACTACGGCCCGCGAGGACGGTATTACGTCAATCAGGCCGGCGGCTATATCCAGTTCGACATGGACCTGTCCGGGACAAACCTGCTCAATGGCCCCGAGATGGCATTCCATTGGGCGATGACCTGTGGCAACGATGTGATAGAGGGCAAAGGCCCGGTACCGGTGCCCGAGCCGGTCACACTTGGCCTGCTTCTCCTGAGCCTGCTTGGACTGGGACTTCGCCGGCGCATGCGCACTGGCTCGAGAGCCTAACGGCAGCGATCCAGGATGCGGAAGCTGTAATCGTATGGGTTCGGGTCGGCCGCCACAAAGTCTTCCCGGCTGACCTCCGCCCACTCCGATTCGTCAAAGGCCGGAAACCAGGCATCTCCGGCAACATCCGCATGCACCTGGGTCAGGTAAAGCCTGTCAGCATGAGGCAAAGCCTCGGTATAGATCTGCCCGCCACCGGCGACAATCACCTCATCCACGGCCGCACATTCTGCCCAGGCCTCGGCCTTGCGCAACGCCGCACGCAGATCCGGTACCACGGTCACACCCTCAGCCGTCCAGTCAGGATTACGGGTCACCACAAACGTAGCGCGTCCAGGCAAGGGCTTGCCGATCGACTCGAAGGTCTTGCGCCCCATGATCATGGGTTTGCCCATGGTAATGCGCTTGAAATACTTCAGGTCCTCCGGGAGGTACCAGGGCAGCTTGTTGTTTCGGCCAATCACCCGGTTCTGAGCCATGGCAGCAATCATTGCAATACGCATGCGAAGTCTCTCTCGTCAAACAGCCACAGGCGCTTTAATATGGGGATGCGGATCATAGCCCGTGATCTCGAAATCCTCGTAACGGTAGTCGAACAGCGAGTCCGGTCTGCGCTTGATGACAAGCTGCGGCAGTGAGCGCGGCTCACGTGCAAGCTGTGTATCCGTCTGATCCAGATGATTCAGATACAAATGCACATCGCCACCGGTCCAGATGAACTCGCCCACGTCCAGATCACATTGCTGGGCCATCATGTGGGTCAGTAACGCATAGCTGGCGATGTTGAACGGTACACCAAGGAAGATATCGGCGCTGCGCTGATAAAGCTGACACGAAAGCTTGCCATCCGCGACATAGAACTGGAACATGGCATGACAGGGCGGCAGCGCCATCTCGTCCACACAGGCCGGGTTGTAGGCCACGACCATATGCCGGCGCGAGTCCGGGTTATGCCTGATCTGCGACATGACATTGCTGATCTGATCAATATGACGGCCATCGGGTGTGGGCCAGCTTCGCCATTGATAGCCGTAGACAGGCCCCAGATCACCGTTTTCGTCGGCCCACTCATCCCAGATGGTCACGCCATTTTCATGCAGGTAACGGATATTGGTATCTCCACTGAGAAACCAGAGCAGTTCGTGGATAATGGAGCGCAAGTGCAGCTTCTTGGTCGTGACCAGAGGAAAGCCGTCCTGCAGGTCAAAACGCATCTGATACCCGAACACGCTCAAGGTTCCCGTTCCGGTGCGATCCGATTTGCGGAACCCGTTGTCGCGCACGTGGCGCATCATGTCGAGATACTGTTTCATGCTTCGGCTCCTTTCTTTTCTGCTCCGCCAGCACGCCTGTAAGCCAGCACCATCAGCGCTACGCCGAACACGATCATCGGCAATGACAAAACCTGCCCCATGGTCAGCCACCCCCAGGCCAGATAGCCCAGCTGTGCATCCGGCTCGCGCACGAACTCGACCAGCGACCGAAAAGCACCATATCCGATCAGGAACAGACCAGACGTTGCCATCAGTGGCCGCGGTTTGCGTGAATAGATCCACAGCATGGCAAAGAGCACCACGCCCTCGAGCGCAAACTCGTAAAGCTGTGACGGATGTCTTGGCAGCGGCCCGCCTGTCGGGAACACCATCCCCCACGGACTGTCCGT
>RFIV01000128.1 GCA_003695085.1 Gammaproteobacteria bacterium | reverse complement strand
GCGGATTTCTCCAGCCCCTTGTGCACATAGCCCAGCCGCTCTTCCAGCCTCAGAATGCGCTCGCCTGCTGCATTGAAGCGGAAGTGGCCCGGCTCAATGATTCCCGCGTGAACAGGCCCGACAGGTATTTCATAGACTTGTACGCCCTGCACCTGGTGGTAGCCGTAAGGTGCGTCCGGCTGCGTGGTGTCGTCAGTCTTCAGGCCTTCCAGGGGAAAGTTGCGACGCAGCGGTGTGTCGCCCTTGCTCCAGGCCTGATGGCGCGCCCAGCGACGGTTATCGGGGGCGTCGGCAAACTCGATCCCATACATGTCCCGTGTATAGCGTTCCGGGCGATCCGCATTGGCCCAGATCCGGGCCACCGAGGGCACCGAGCCCTGCTCCGGCATCACCGCCAGCAGGACATAGCCATCGTCCAGCCACACCAGTGCGAACACCTGATCGGTCTCGGCCTCATCCGCCCACAGGGCGCTTAACCGGCCCCCTTTTTCCTTCAGGATCTGGTGGACGCGGAGCCAGTGTTCGGCCGGCACTCGCCAGGCATTCAGCCGCCCCCCGAAACGATGGGCGGCGAGCCGCGTCGCCTGGCAGGACAGGAGGCAGTCATTGAGCGTCATAGTACGCGTCCTCCGCTGATCAACAGGGTTGCCTGGTCAAACCAGCCGGCCAGGGCATCCGGGATGGAAAGCCCCAGGCCCAGTACCAGCAGCAGGTGAACAACCACCGGGAACATGTTCGTGCGCACCGGTTGCTGACCCTCGGGCACTTCTCCGAACACCATGGGCTGGACATTGCGGAAGAGCCCCGCAAAGGCCACGCCCAGTCCCATGAGCAACATCACGCTCAGCCAGGGCCAGTGTTCCAGCGTTGCCGACAGCAGCAGAAACTCGCTGGTAAAGACCCCGAAAGGCGGAATCCCGGCAATCGCCGCAGTACCCAGCAGGAGCCCGCCCCCGACCAGGGGTTGGGTATTGTACAGGCCGCGAATCCGGTCAATGGCCTGGGTGCCTGCAATCTGCGTGGCATGACCGACGGTGACAAAAATGGCGGATTTGGTCAGGCTGTGCACGGCCATATGCAGCAAGGCGGCAAAGGTGGCCAGCGGCCCGCCCATTCCGAAGGCAAAGGTGATCAGTCCCATGTGTTCGATGGAGGAATAACTGAACAGCCGCTTGATGTCCTGTTGCTTGTGCAGGAACAGGCCGGCAACGATGAATGACACCAGGCCGAAGCCCATCATCAGATAGCCGGGCATATGTACCCAGTAGCCGGTTTCCGGCATGCCCAGTGCCGTGTCCGCCAGCATCTTGATCCGCACAACGGCATACAGCCCGACGTTGAGCAGCAGGCCGGAGAGGACGGCCGAAATCGGTGTGGGACCCTCTGAATGCGCATCGGGCAGCCAGTTGTGCAGGGGCACCAGACCCACCTTGGTGCCGTAACCCACCAGAATGAACACAAATGCGATGGAAAGAATCACGGGCTCGAGATCATGGGCGCGATCCGAGAGGTGCGACCAGAGCAGTGCGTCATCCGCATTCAGACCGATCTGGGTGGCGGTGAAATAGATCAGCACGGTGCCGAACAAGGCCTGTGCAATGCCCACGCCGCAGAGCACAAAGTACTTCCACGCCGCTTCGATGGAGGTGGGGGTACGATAGAAGCTCACCAGCAGCACTGTACCCAGGGTTGCGCCTTCCAGGGCCACCCAGAGAATGCCGAGATTGTTGGTGGACAGTGCCAGCATCATGGCCCCCAGAAAGCCCTGGAAGCTCAGGTAGTACAGGCGCATCCGCCCGGCCGGAATCTGGCGTTTGTGGCGCTCATGCGTCATGTAGGGGCCGGAAAACACGGACGTGGTAAAGCCCACAAAAGCTGTCAGCACAATCAGGTAGACGTTGAAGGCATCCACATAGAACTGTTGATTGGTCGCCAGCAGGGCACCGGAATCCAGGACGGTCCGGGCCATGACCAGTGTGCTGATCAGGGTGCCCAGGGTGATCAGAACGTTCAGCACGTGAGTCAGGCGGGGCCGACTGCCCGTCAGGGCCAGCAATCCACCCCCGCCAAACGTCAGCCACAGTGCAACATACAGAGCGGTCATGCATCCCCCTCGCTGAGCTGGTTCAGATGATCCACATCGAATGAGTCGAAACTCTCCTTCATCTGGAAGAAGAAGACGCCGAAGATGATGGCCGCTACCAGCACGTCGAAGGCCACCCCGATTTCCACGATCATGGGCATGCCCTGGGTGGCCGAGACGGCAGCCAGGAACAGGCCGTTCTCGATTGCCATGAAACCGATCACCTGAGAGATGGCCTTCGAGCGGGTAATCAGGATCAGAAAGCCAAGCATGACCGTGGTCATGCTGATGGCCACGATGGGGCGGGTGATGCCTTCAATGTAGCGTTCGATGGGCAACGCAATGTAGTAGCAGAAAATGGCGATGGCACCCCCGGCGAGCATGACCAGTGCCGGTGAATACATGATGTCTGCGGCGCGTTGTATGCGAAACTTGCGGGCAATCCGGTGCAGGAGCCAGGGGATGAAGATGACCTTGAGCACCAGGGTCAGCAGCGCCGACCAGGCCAGATGCAGCTCCCGTTCCTCGATGGCCACCAACCCCGTAATGAGTACAATCAGCACACTCTGGGCGGCAAAGGTATGAATCGTTGAAATGACCCTCGACTGGGACAGCAACAGGAAAGACATGAACATGACCATTGCGGAGGCTGTCAGAATGGCCTGCTGGAACAGATTCATTTCAGTCAGGTTCATTACGCCACCTCCAGCAGAATGTGACTGAACATGCCCATGAAGGCGAGCATGAACGCCAGAATCAGAAAGGTGGGCACCCGGAACAGTCGCATCTTGGCCAGTCCGGTTTCCACCACCGCCAGTCCGGCCCCCATGAAGGCCAGCTTGATCAGAACGCTACCGAGTGCCAGCAGGAGGGCAGGGGCCGTCAGATCGGCTGCCAGATCAAAGGGGAAGAAAATATTGACGATGAGGACGCCATAGAGCATCAGCTTGACCTGTGCTGCCCATTCCACCATCGCCAGATAGCGGCCACTGTACTCCAGAATCATCGCCTCATGGATCATGGTGAGTTCCAGGTGTGTGGCGGGATTGTCCACGGGGATCCGGCCATTCTCTGCCAGCCCGACCATCAGCAGCGCGGCGAGAATGAACGCCAGCGAGGGGCGCAGCACCAGGCCGGTCTCCTGCAGCGCCTGCATGACGATGGACAGGTTGGTGGATGAGGCCACCATGGCCAGGGTAAAGACCACCAGCAACATGGCCGGCTCGGCAAAGGCTGAAAAATTGGCTTCGCGGCTGGAACCCATGCCGCCGAACGAGGTTCCCACGTCCATGCCCGCCAGCACCAGGAAAAACTTGGCGAGTGCGAAGTAGCCCACCAGTACAATCATGTCCACCACGGCAGTGGTGGGCAGGTGGGTGGTTACAAAGGGCACCGCCGAGGCTGCAAGCAGCATGGCACCAAGCAGTATGTAAGGGGCCATGCGAAATATGACCGAGGCGTTTTCAGCCAGAATCGGGCGCTTGTGAAACAACTTGTTCAGCCCCCGGTAGGGCTGAAATATGCTCGGTGCCCGACGATTCTGCAGGTGACACTTGACCCACTTGATCCAGCCCGCGTACAGGGGCGCCAACGCCATCAGAGCCAGTGTCTGGCCCAGGGCCAGCAACCAGCCGGTCAGATCCCACTGTTGATCCATAGCAACACCACCAGAGTGAAAAAGGAATAGGCCAGGTAATGACGCACGCGACCGGTCTGCATGCGGGAGACGAGCCGTGCACCCCGGTTGACCATCTGTGCCACCGGCAGGTAGAGCCAGAACCAGATCCGGTCCTGCGTGCCCGACTGAAACTGTTTGCGGACGGGGAGAAGCCCCTCATGCGGGGACGGCTCTTCGGTCAGCGTGTCATTTTCCACCCAAAGCCCCTGGAGAATACGTTGCAAGGGCATGCTGAAAGCGTATCCACTGTATTGGGTCCGGGCGGTCTCACCCCCGAAGCCACATCCCCAGGCGGGGACCCGCGGGTGCGCGGCTTCACCGTGGTGGCGTTTCAGCCATTGGTACACGCACCACCAGATAAAGACCGACAAGCTGATCCCGGTAAAGACGAGGGGCGCGCTGTAGCTGGCGACAGCAGAGGAAACCGGCGTGATCCACAGCCAGCCGTGGCGATTGATTTCAGGCAGCCCGCCGTTGAAAAGCTGGCCCGGCACTTCGGTCAGCAGTCCGATCAGGTACTGTGGTTGCACGCCGATGATCAGGCAGGCCAGTGTGATCAGCGAAAAACTGACGACCATGGGGACGGGGGCGGGCTTGCTTCGCCGGGTCTGGCGGTGACGCGGCCGCCCCAGAAATGCAATCCCGAACAACTTGGTAAAGGCCACAATGGAAATGGCACTGGTCAGGATGATGAGGGCGGCAGCCAGTGGCACGATCGAGCGCAGAATACCGCTCTCCAGGTGAATGGATTGCAGGGCCGCCTGCAATGTCAGCCACTCGCTGACGAATCCGTTGAGTGGCGGCAACGCGGTAATGGCCAGCGTGCCCAGGAGGAAAAAGGCGCCGGTAAAGGGCATGAGACGCAGCAGTCCCCCCATGCGCTCAATGTTGGACTGGCGGCTCATCTGAATCACTGCACCGGCCGCGAGAAACATCAGGCTCTTGTACAGCGCGTGGTTGACCGCATGGGCCAGTGCGGCCACGAAGGCCAGCGAAGCATAGAGGGTATGGCCGTTGGCCAGAAAGATCAGTGCCATGCCGATGGCAAAGAAAATGATGCCGATATTTTCAATGGAACTGTAGGCCAGCAGACGCTTGATCTCGGACTGTACGGTAGCGTGCAGGATGCCGTACAGTGCGGTTACGGCTCCGATGAGCATCACCGTCACGCCCCAGCCGGTATACACCTCTCCGGACAGATCCAGTGCAACGCGCAGGAACCCATATACTGCCACCTTGAGCATGACCCCGGACATCAGCGCCGAAACAAAGGACGGGGCGACCGGGTGGGCTTCGGGCAGCCAGACATGCACCGGAATCAGGCCCGCCTTCATGCCGAATCCAAGCAGTGCCAGGGCAAAGGCCAGCGTTGCCCAGCCCGGGCTCAGGGTCAGCTCCCGCGCGGCGTCAAAGGTGAAGCTGTGTGCGTGGGCCGCAAACACCGCGAAGCTGAGCAGGATGGCAATGGCGCCCACATGCGCCATCAGCATGTAAAGAAAGCCTGCACGCCGGTTGGCGCTGTCTTCATGGTGATGGCAGACCAGAAAAAAACTGGAGACAGACATCAGCTCCCAGGCAATCATGAAGGAAAAGGCATCATTGGCCCAGGTGACCCAGAACATACCCAGAATGAAGGTCGACGTGAAAGCCAGGAGCGGGCGTTGCGATTTTCCGTGGCCATCGTGGCGCAGATAGGCCGGAATGTATGGGGCAATGAGTACGACCAGTACACCGATAATCAGGGAGAACAGAGCGGACAGTGCATCCAGTCGGAACTGCCATTTCAGCCAGGGCAATCCAAAGGCACTTTCCCAGCTGTGTGATGGCGTGCCGGTCAGCCACGGCAGTACTGTGAGTGTGACTGAAATGCCAGCCAACGCGAGCAGCGTCGGCGTGGTATAGCGAATCCAGCGGTGCGGCAGCACAATGGCTGAAAACGCAGCTCCGAGCGTGAACCAGACACTGATCAGCAGACCTTCTGGCATGTGGCCTCCGCGTCGGTCTATATTTATCGTGGGGAAGGGCTTTTTGTACCATAGCAGCCTTTGGCGGCTGTCACTATACGCCTCTGAAATAACGCCTGCAAGTTCGAAATATACGAAACATGTAGCTTGACCGCTCGTGTTGAGCACATGAAGCCATTCCATCTTTTGATGTACATTTTTCAGTTTTATTTCGCGGGCTTCAGGCGCACACTGAGAAGCCGTCAGACTAATTTTTTATATCCCAAAAAATAGAACGATATACTGCGACCTGCCCTGTCGCTCTGCTCATGCTAAACTGGAATCCAAAGAGGCCCAGGGGACTTCGGATATGCGTACCGCTGGCATTTGGGCCAGTATTCTCCTTGGGGTGATGCTTGCTGCCGGCGCTCTCGCCGAGTCACTGGACAGGCCCTTGCGCCTGGGATACGCCGAGCCCGCCTCGCCACCCTATCAGCTTGCACATGACCGGAACCCTCCGGGTATTTCCTTTGACATTCTCAATGAGGTGGTCAACCGGCTCGGCCTGTCCGTTGAGTATGTGCGCTGGCCCAACAAGCGGGTGCTTTTTGAGCTGGGCAAGGGGCGGCTGGACGGGGCGTTCATCTATTCGTGGAAGCCGGACAGGGAGGCACTGGCTGTCTATCCCATGAAAGCGGAGCAACCGGATCATGCGTTGCGCATGGCCACGTTGACCTACTACTTTTATAGCCTGAAGGTGAATCGGTTCAGCTGGCATGGGCAGCGCTTCGAAGGACTGACGCTGCCCATCGGCGCCAACCAGGGATATTCGGTCGCGGATGACTTGCGGGAGGCTGGCTACGAGGTGCTGGAGGCGCGGGATACCGCGTATCTGTTCCGGTTGCTCCGAGAAGGGCGTATCGCGCTGGCGGCCCATCAGTCGGTGGTCGTGGACGCCTGGAGTCGGCTTGCGGGGGATGATCTGAAAGATATCGAGCGGCTATCCCTACCCATCAGCACCAAGGATTACTTTCTGCTTTTCAGTCATGATTTCATGCAGCGCCAGGAAAAGCTCGCCCGGCGGATCTGGCAAACCATTGGCGAAGTGCGGGATCCGGTGACAGAGGCGGTGCGCGGTCGTTATGGACAGTAGAGGCGCCTCTCAAGGCTAAATAGCAAACGCCCGGCACAGGCCGGGCGCGAAAGGTGTGCCGGTTACTGAGCGGCGCCTTCCTGGCCGGAATGGCCCGCTTCGGCGGAGTCTGAAGCCTGGGCATCACCCTCCGGCGCTTCGCCCTTGGGTTCCGCGGCCTTGTCTTCATCTGTGGGGGCCTCCTTGGTCAGCGGCCCGATACCCTTGGCGGCGAGCTTGTCCCCGATGTAGGCGGCGACCTTGAAGATCACCGGCTGATCGGAGCGCCGGAGTGCATACCAGCCGTCCTTGTGCTTGCCCAGCGTGAAGGTGATGGGCTCGCCTGACTTAGGTGTCAGCGTCCACTTCACCACGGGCGCGTCCAGCCCATATTCCGGCTTGGCCTCCGTACCCAGCACATCCAGTACGCTCAGTGTTTTCAGGTCATCCAGCAAGGCGTCCACACCCTTGTCATCCTGCACCTTGCCGTCCGGGATGGGGCTGACTTTCCAGCTGTCTCCGTCGCGTGCCAGGGTGAAGTCCTTGCCCTCAATGCGTGTCAGGCTGTCCGGATCCACGGCGGCCACCTGCGTGTCCAGCCAGTCGCTGGCCTTGGCAGGCAGCTCGTAGGCGGCGAAATCGATCGCGTACACATTGTCATCCCCGTCCAGGCGCAGATGGATGCGCTTGAAGGTCGGGGAGGTGCCCAGATAGAAGCTCGCCAGCGTATCATCGCCCTTTTTCACCACGACCTTGCGCACGTGCTTGCCATCCGTGAGCTTGAAGCGTTCGTGTGCTTCGGGGGTGCGGGCCACGGGCCAGCCGCGCTTGAGCTTCCCGAGCTTGGCCACCGCGTCCGTCAGCTTGCTGCTGTCTGCAGGCAATGCATGCAGATCCGGCAGCACCCATTTGCCGTCCACGTTTTTCAGCGTCACGGTATTGCCGTCCTCATCGGCAATCACCCACTGATCCGCATTGGCCAGATCAGCCGTGAACAGGGGCCCGGCCTGGCTGAAGTCCGCCTGCTGGTTGGTGGCCAGCAACGCGACCCCGAGAACGATCTGAATACCCAGCAGAAGCGTGAGCAGGTTGATCCATCGCTTCATGTTACACCTCCATATTCAGCATGCGGGCCCAGGCTTGCAGCCGGCGGCGTTGCATGACCCGGAACAGCGTGTACACCAGCGCCACACCCAATGCCGCCAGCACATAGTTCAGGTACTCCCAGAAGGCTTGGGTGTCCTGATCCATGGGTATCAGGGTGTTGGCAAAGCTGCTGCGTGAACGGATGCTCAGCAGTGCGCGATCCTCGAGTGACCAGTCCACGGCATTCTGGATCAGCTGCAGGCTGTTGAGATAGAGCGCCCGTTCGGTGGAGGAAGTCAGCTGAATGGTCTGATCTGCCAGAAACTCCGCAGAGCTGAACAGGAACAGGCGGGCGGATTCCGGCGACTTGCTGACAAACGGCGGAATCTCGAGCGCCTTGTTGCCGTCTTTCTGCTTCGTCTCATCCCCTGACGCATCCTTCTCCTTGTTCTTCGCTGCATCCGCTTCTTCCCGCGCCTTGGCCAGCAGCGGATTGTAGCTGTCACTGAACGCTGACTGGAACACGCCCTCGAGCATGATGCCCAGTGTATAACGCCCACGCTCACCTTCCGGCTGCCAGGGGCTGAGCTGACCGTTGTCCATGCGCGGAGTGATGTCCGCTCCGTCGGTCAGCCAGGCCTGATTGGAGGAGGTGATCAGGGTTGTCAGTGTCCGCTCCTTCTGTTTCGCCTGATCGACCTCGATGGGGGAGGCCCAGGCCATTGTGACCTGCGGCAGGCCCTTGGTGATGGGGCTGTCCTGATTCAGGCGGTCATCCCGGGCATCAATGAAGAACGGGTAATCCAGCAGGCGCACTTCCTGGAACTGGAAACCGCCCATGCGGCGGGTAACCGGCACCGGAAAGCGGCTGTTCATCGGGTCGGCCACCAGTTGCTTCTTGATGGTCAGACCCTGCTGGGCCAGCCACTTCTCAAGCCCGGTGTCCTTTTCCGTGGCCGCCAGACTGCGTGCCGTCAGTTCGGTGGCGAAGGGCGAAGCGGCCATCAGCACCGTGCCGCCGCGCATCAGGAACTGGTCAATCGCATACTGTTGAAGTTCGCTGAGCTCACGCGGTGCCAGCACCAGCAGGACATCGACATCCGCCGGGACCTTGCCATCCTTCAGATCCAGTTCCTTGACGGTCGCGGTTTCCATCAGCTTCTGCCGCAGCAGGTTGAAGGACGGCGCCGGGTTGAACTGAGCATAGGGGCCCTGAGGCTGTTCCGGCACCAGCATGGCCACGGTTTTGG
>RFIV01000127.1 GCA_003695085.1 Gammaproteobacteria bacterium | reverse complement strand
TCCGGAAGCTCTGCGCCTGCCGCTGCGAAACCTCGTCGAAAAGCCGGGTCAGCTCCAGCACCCGCTGCCGGTCGTGCGGCCAACGCCCGTTAAGCTGATTGACCAGCCCGATAATCCGGTTTTGCTGCAGCGCAGGGGGCGCCGGCAGATTGGCGAGTCGCCCCAGAGCGTTGAGCAGCCCGCGCAACGGATGATCCGGTACGGCAAACAAGTCATCGGACTGCATCATATCCGAGAGAAAACAGGACGCCTTGGCAGCCAGCTCATCACGCAGCCACGGGATGACATCGGAAAGTGCCATCAGTGCGTCAAGCACGCGTCCGTATAGCTCAACCCGCTCATCGATTTCCGGAGGCAAGACCACACGGGCCTGCTTCCCACCCGCGTTGAGCAACTGCTCCACCCAGTCCCTGAAAGCCTCCCTGTAGGACGCCTTGAGCTTCTGGTGGATCGCGGTACGCACCAGCCCATCCTCAAGCCGTGCCGCCGTGTCTTCCTGTCCTCGCGCCAGCGGCGCCAGCCCGCTCAGCGCGTACAAATGCTGGCGAGCCAGGCGATGATCTCCGCAAATGGCGACATACAGGCTGTATAGCTCATGCAACATCCGCCGCTGCTCTTCCAGAGGCAGGTTTGCAGAACGATTCTCCGGCTTCACCTTTTCTTCCGGCGCCGCCTGTAGGCGCTTTTCATCCTGCGTGCCGGGAGCCTGGGCTTCTTCGACAAAACGAATCAACGACCGGTAGAGCTGCTTGAGGTGAAACCCAAGAGGATCCGCCAGAAACGGCAGCACCTGCGACAAGTCATGCAGATCGAATCCCTCGGCAACCAGCCCGGCGCGCAGGCCTTCCACCAGTTGTCGCGGGGCCAGCGGGTGCAGATCATAATCCGAGAGTCCGCCTTCCAGGCGCTGCAGAATCGTTTTCAGGCGTTCATAGGTGGCGGCAACGTGCTGCTCAAGCTTGCGTGTACTGACGTTCACGGCCAGCCAGCCTTCCACCTCGTGGTCCTGCAAGATGCCCAGGCTTTCCGGAAGTGCCGGCTTGCCCTGGCCCTGCCACCGCTCCCACTGATTCATGACGTGGCTGTTGAGATGCTGGGCCAGGCTCGAATGGTGAGCGATCAGGCTGTCAACGTAGCGCTTCAGGCTGGCAGGTATGCGTGATTGTTCCAGCCCCTGACGCATTTCTCCCAATGCCCGGTCAATCAAGGGGCGCAGGCGTGCACGATAGAGCCCGATCAGGCCCGACAGGATGTCGGCACTGGCTTTTTCCGGTGTCAGAAGTGTGGCTGGCGAGCTGTCGGGTTTGACCAACGCGTCCACGAGCCCGGTCTGAATGCTCTCAAAAACCAGTGCGAACAAACCAGGTTCCCCACGCGCAACCCTGCAGGGAATATCCTTTACAGCCTTGTCCGGCAACCGAATCTTGAGGTGCAAGCGGGGCTGGGTCGCGAGCTTGCGCGCAGCATGCGACGCCCCATCAGTCAGCACCAGCGCGCCTCCGGCACAGATATTGGCCAAGCGTCCCGCACACTGATCCTCACCCAGCACCAATTCCACTGGATGACTGACGGAATAGCGATAAAAGCGACGTTTCTCGTGCGTCACGTCATTCATGGGCTGATGTGTACCCTGGCGGTTCCTGAACCGCGCTCCCTGCCTGTTGTTTGAACATCCTGACTCTATTGTGTCACATGCCTGTCATGGGATGTGTAGCAGATATGTATCCAAAACGGACCCTGTTCTCAGATTCGTCAACATGTTGTGAACTGTCAAGTCGACCGGAATCACGATGCCTGGCCGCAGCTCAACGGCGCGGCCCCAAACACCCTGCCACCGCACGTAAGCAGGATGTCTGGCTATACAATCAATGAGGATGACAGAAGGCGGATGCGGGACGTCAGGCGGAGGCCGCCAGCAATGCCTTCATTTTCATCGCGTCGGGCTGCTCAACGACCCCACGCTCGGTAATGATGGCGTCCACCAGCTCTGCGGGCGTCACATCGAAGACAGGGTTGTAAGCCGCCATTCCGGCAGGCGCGGTCCGCACGCCCCCCAACTGACAGACTTCGTCCGGCGTACGCTCTTCGATGGGGATATCTTCGCCCTTTTCCAGATGGGGGTCGATGGTACTCAAGGGGGCCGCGACCGCAAACTTCACTCCATGGTAACGTGCCAGCACCGCCAGTCCATAAGTACCGATCTTGTTTGCAACGTCACCTCGGGCTGTAATCCTGTCCGCCCCGACGACGACCCACTTTACGCCCTTGTCACGCATGACCGAGGCTGCTGCCACATCGGCAATCAGTTGCGCGGGGATACCGTCTCGCATCAACTCCCAGGCAGTCAGTCGGGCCCCCTGCAGCCAGGGGCGCGTCTCGTCGACGTACACCGTCTCGACCAGACCCGCCTGCCAGGCGCTACGGATCACCCCCAGGGCCGTACCATAGCCACCGGTCGCCAGTGAGCCGGTATTGCAGTGTGTGAGCACCGCCCCCTTTCCCATTGTACGGGCCCACTCGGCCCCCAGCTCGCCCATCCGCAGGTTGGCCGCCAGATCTTCCTCATGAATCGCACGTGCCTCGTCTTCCAGCCGCGCCAGAGCCTGATCAGCCGGCAGCCCGGCGACCGCCGCAATGGTTTCCGACATGCGCTCCAGCGCCCAAAACAGATTCACCGCCGTGGGCCGGGATGCCGCCAGACCGTCCAGAGCCGGTTTCAATGTCTGCGGGGTAATCTCCGAAACCGTGCACGCTGCCTGTACCACGCCCCAGGCTGCAGCAATACCAATCGCCGGAGCGCCCCGGACAACCATGTCACGTATGGCGGAAGCCGTGGTCTGCCATGTCTGGCTTTCCAGCCAAGCTTCCTCTTGTGGCAGCTTGCGCTGATCAATCAGGCGCAAAACGCCCTCACGCCAGACGAGTGGCTGGAAGATCTCTTTCACAGTCTGTCTCCAAGCAAGATGTTTGATCTGAAAAAAATGTGTCCGCTCGGGGCCGGTGCGAACAGGCGGGGTTCAGCGGCCGCCGAATCGCTCGCGGTTTTCCTGACGGGCCTTTTCACCCTTGCGCAACATCACGTACACGGCACCTGTCCCGCCATGGCGTGATTGGGCGCTGTGAAAGGCCAGCACATCATCGAATTCCTGCAACCATTTGTTGACGTAGCTCTTGATGGTTGCGATCCGGTCGGGGTTGCGGTCCCCCTTGCCATGCAGGATCATGACCGTGCGAAGCTCATAGCGCACACAGTCCCTGATGAATGCAAAGACCTCTTTGCGCGCCTGCTCCACGGTGATCTTGTGCAGGTCCAGGCGCGCTTCCATCTCGTACTGGCCCAGGCGAAGCTTTCTGAATACCCCGTGCTGAACACCCGGACGCCGATAGCTCAGCACGTCCTCGCTGCGCAGCATTTCCACGTGATCCGTAGTCAGAAAGTTGCGCACCGGCCGCAGATCCGAAACGGCCAATGAGCGGCGGATGCTTTTCCCCGGTGTATCTTCCCGTGGCTTGCGGACGTCAGCCAGGTTGCCAGCGGGCAAAGGCGTGACGTCTGCCATTTCCTTCAGAAAATCCGAATCGCTGTGTTGCGCGCTCATCATCCCGCCCCCTCTTCTCTCCCCTAGTGTAGCGCCTCGGGGCGAGAGAAAGAAGCGTGTCAGTCAGGGAGCACGGCCAGCCGCCCGGATGCTTCGTGACCGGTATCGCCAATCACGGCCGCCACATAGCCCGCGCGCGCCAGGGCATCACACAGCGACCGGGCATTCCCTTCAGGGACAGCAAACACCAAACCCCCGGATGTCTGAGGATCAAACAGCGCCTGGAAAGCCGGTTGCTTCGACAGGTTTTCCGCATAATCCATGCGCGCCTGTGCGCCCAGATTCTGGCGATAGAGGGCACTGGTCACGCCACGATCCACCAGTTGGGGGACTGCACTGAGCAGCGGCAGCTGGGACAGCCGGATAC
The DNA here is from genome assembly GCA_003695085.1 of Gammaproteobacteria bacterium. GTDB lineage: Bacteria > Pseudomonadota > Gammaproteobacteria > Pseudomonadales > Oleiphilaceae > Thermohahella. Next base: position 13,704 of record RFIV01000127.1, on the reverse strand, counting down.
GTGCACCCACGGCGGCGTCCTGAACCATTTCAAGGAGGTTGCCGGCAAGTCCGTAACCGGTAACGTGCGTGCAGGCTGTCACGCCATGCTCACGGGCCACAGGCACCGCATCCCGAACTGACTGCATCATGCTGACCATGGCCTCTTCGACCCAGCGGGTATGTGCACGTGCCTGACGGTGCGCCGTGAGTACGAACCCTGTCCCCAGCGACTTGATCATCACCAGTGCCTGCCCCGGCTCGGTGATACGCTTTGACAACCATGCGCCTTCAGCAACCATCCCGTTGACACTCAGTCCGAACATCAGTTCCAGGCCCTCCGAGCTGTGCCCGCCAATCAGGGCTGCGCCATGTGCCGAGAGTTCCTGCTGACTGCCATCCATGAGCATGAACAGGTCTTCCTCCATGAGGGGCGTGGCCGCATAGGGGACCACGGCGGTTGCCATGACGGAATGGACTTCTCCACCCATGGCATAGATGTTCCCCATGGCATGGAGCGTTGCAATGCGGCCCAGCGTCCAGGGGTCGGTGAGAATACCACGCAGCATGGAGACGCTCTGCACCCACTCCTTGCCTCCGGGGACACGCACCACTGCGGCATCGTCTGCTTCCGCCACGCCGACCCAAACCCCCTGTACGGCTTCGACACCAATGCGATCCAGCACCCGCCTGACAAGCGATTGCCCGAGCCCGGCCGCAGCACCCTGCCCACTGATGGTGACACTTTCCATGGGCAGATCTTCCGGCACGATGCGCACGCCCTGCGTCGGCTGCCCGTCGTCCGGCAACTCGGGCAAATGCACAAGGCTGTCAAAGTAGGTCGTATCCCGCTGGTGGCGAATCAGCGCCGGCAGCCGTCCGCGGGTCACGAAGCGCCGTCCTACCATCAGGGCCCTGTTGTGACCGAGTTCAATGATGGCACGATTGGACACATGCTCATCAAACCGCTTGAGTTCCCGGCGGGCGATATAACGGTGCAGGTTGTCGGACAGCAACCTGCCTTCTTCTATGGCCAGTATCCGGTTGCGCGGAACCGGGTGACTGAACGCACAGATATCCCCCACCGCAAAGATATCCGGGTCCGAGGTCTGAAGGTGCGGGTTGACCTTCACAAACCCTTCGGCATCGGTATCCAATCCGCTATCAGCCAGCCAGCTCTGCGGCCGCGGGCCCGTGGCCAGAATCAGGACGTCCGTTTCCAGGGCCTGCCCATCATCAAGCAGCAATCGGTGGTTCTGCGCGGCCTGCACACTGCATCCGTGCATCACTTCCACATCCGCTCGTTCCAGCTCGTCAATCATGGCCGCCCGGGCTGCCCGACTGAATCCCGGCAGGATTTTCCTCGCGACCAGTCGCACAGCAAGCTGTCCGTGAGCGCGTTCTCGTGCGGCATCCGCCAGAGCCAGCGCCATTTCACAGCCTGCCGCGCCGCCACCAAGCACGGTCAAACGTGTCGCGCCCGCGGATGACTCCAGAACACTGCGCACGCGATCCAGAAAGGGCTTCAGGGGCTTGACCGGCCAAATCCAGTCCTCCTGCGCAAAGCCCTCGGGCACAACCGGCGCCCCGCCGGTGTTCAGCGACAATACGTCGTAACGAATGGGCGGATGGCCGTCACACAGAATACGCTTGAGATCCCTTTGAATTCCCACCACCCGCCGCTTGATATAACGAATACCGGCCCAGGCACATATTCTCCGTATATCAAACTCCAGTTCCGCCTCATCCATCGGAGACCGGATGGCCTGAGCGATGCGGCCACTGAATGCGGCAAGCGATTCAGGCGTCACGAGCGTTACACGAACGTCGGCCACCGGATAGAGCGCCAACTGCCGAATAACCTCCAGATGCCCGTATCCCGCTCCGATCAAAACCAGGTCGATTTTCTTTGGAATCAGCGTCAGCCCTTTCATTGATATGCCTCTTTGTCCATATTGCGCACCATCTTGTCGCAAACACAGGGGCACCACATCCGACCAGGATCAAATTAACTGCCAGTCACAGCCTCAAAAAAACGTAGAATCCTCCATGAACCATGTCGAAAAAATCGAACCCAAACAGCCCACATGCCCGACCAGGTGCTCGAGGCAGGCGATTACGCGTTCCTGAAATCCAGAAGGACTTTACCCAGATTACGGCGCGCCTCGATCCATTGGTGAGCCTCACCGGCAAGCCCGGCCACAAACACTTTGTCCACATGAGGCCGGACCCAGCCTTCCCGAACCCCCTCAAGCAGCGCCCCCATCCATTGCCTGACCTTCTCTGGTTCATGCCACAAGCGCCCCATGTTGACGCCAAATACCGCCCGATTACCATTCATCAGGCTCACCGGGTGAAAGAATGGCATGCCCGTAGCCATGCGCAGCAGACCCAGTAACCGGCCGCCACTGCCTTCCGCTGCGGTCGAGATACCAAACATACCAAGCCTTCCCGTTGCGCGCAGGACCCGATAGCTCTTCTTCAGGTGGCGCCCGCCAATGGGATCCATGACCAGCTCCACCCCGGCATTTCCGGTCAACCGGAGCACTTCAGGCTCCCAGTCACCCGCACGGTAATCGATCAGGTGCTGACACCCCCGCCGGGAGAGGAATTCATGCTTGTGTGCACTGGCTGTCCCCAGTGTCCGGGCCCCCACGTGTGTGGCGATGTCCAGGGCTGCCAGGCCAACGCCTCCGCCCGCATTGTGGATGAGCACAGTTTCATCAGCCTGCAGATTGCCCAGAACCCGCAGGAGCACCCATGCCGTGAGGTAGTTGACGGGAAGGGCTGCAGCCTGATCCATGGACATGAATTCCGGAATGTGGAAAAGCTGTTGACTGGAAACCACCACCTGTTCGGCCTGCCCCTGAAAACGGGACAGCCCGAAGACCCTGTCGCCCTCTCTGAACTCTTTGACCCCTTCCCCTGTTTTCTCGACTTCACCACTAAACTCGTAACCCATGCACGCGGGCAGCGGAGGTGCATCTGGATACAGGCCTCGCCGGGCCATGATGTCAGCAAAGTTGATACCGGCGTAGTGCACCCTGACCCGAACTTCATCCATTTCCGGCTCGGGCGAAGGGCAATCAGTCAGTTGAAGAACGTCAGGCCCGCCGGGCCGCATGATCAGAAGCGCTTTCATCGCATCAATCCCTGGTATTTTTATGACAAACTGTCAGCTTTTGTCATCCATGTCAACGTGCAGCGTGGCTTCGGTCTCCAGGTTCGCGGCAGGTGCTTCGATAAAATAGCCCTGAAAGAGCCGTATCCCCAACGCCCATAGCGTGGAAAATGCCCGTGCATCTTCCACCCCTGCGGCAATCACCTCTCCCTCACCGTCCAGCAACCGCATGAAGGTCCGTACGCGATCCTGAGCATCGGGCTCCGTGGCAGCCTTGCGCGTCAGTGCATGAGACAACTTCAGGTAGCTCACCCGAAGCTCCCCGAGAATTTCTTCCGTTCGATGGGTCTGTCCGGCCTGCTCGAGCACGAAGCCAATGGATTCATCATGCAACCGGCCCACCAGCCGTCGTGTCCCCGCCAGATTGTGCGCCACCCAGGGCTCGGGCAGGGCAACGCAGACCCGCACCGGCCGGGGCCAGTCGTAGCGTGTCCGGGCCTCGGAAAGATACCGCAGCATGTGATCCAGGTGCCTCTCATGAGGCATGAGCTTGATGATCAACTGGATGTCCACGTCTGTCACCGCCTTCGCCCAGACCTTTTCCAGCGCATCATCAATGACCCAGCGGTCCAGCTCATGATCCAGATTCAGCTTGCGGGCTACGTCGAGAAATTCTCCGGGGCTGTAGAGGCCCCCGCCCGGGTCCTGAAGCCGGATCAGCGCCTCGTGCAATACTTCGCCGGCTTCCACCGCTACCACGGGCTGGAACTCGAGAGTGAAGCGGCGGTTGAGCAAGGCTTCCGCCATGCGATCCTGCTCATCTGACAGGCCTGGCTGGTCTGTTTCCGGCCGCTCGACAACCACCCGTGCGTTGCCGGTCAAGGCTCTGTCCAGCGCCTTTTCTGCCTCATGCATCGCGGCCTCACCGCTAATGGTTGCCTCAGAGAAGGGAACAATCCCCGCCGCAAGGCTCACATGCATCTCTGCACGACGTGAAAGCTCGGACTCAAGTTGCGCCAACCACGCTTCCACTGCGGTGCGAACCTGTCCATCCGAACAGGTAAACAGGCAGACCATGGCAGTATCCCCAAACGCGGCCCCCAGCCCTTTGACCTGCCTTGCGCGGGCGACAAGCCCCTCCAGCGTGTTGCCCAGCTCAGCGCTCCCGCGCAGCCCCAGCACTTCCCTGACCTTCGAGACTTCACACACCTGAAGGAACACGAGAGACATGACACCTTCCGGCAATCGCCCCTGCCGCACCTGCATCACGTATTGGTCCAGATGCTGATAGAACGCAGCCCTGTTGAGCAGACCCTGGTCGGTCAGGCGCTGGCTCACCGATTCGATGGCCACCAGCCGCCGTCTCGCCTGGGCAATGAGTCGGCGAATGTGCATGAGCAAGACGACATCATCCAGCGGCTTGGAAAGGCAGGCATTTCCCACAATGGAAAGCAACTCACGCTGCGCATGGGCCTCGGGCGCCCCGGATACAAAGAGTACGGGAATCTGAAAATAACGGTCATCCTGCCTGAGCATCTGTGCCAGCTCCAGACCGTTGCAGGCTGGCATCTGGTAGTCAAGAATGATCAGATCGGGCAGGAATCCGGCCAGAGTCTCCAGCAACTCCAGTGGCTGAGCGAGTGTAACCACCTCGAAGCCGGCCTCCTCCAGCAGTATTCTGTAGTAGCGCAGCATGTCCGGGTCATCATCCAAAACCAGCACCCGGTCCCGTGCCTTTTGCCCGAGGCGCAACGCCTGCTCAACGCGCTGGACGAGATTCGATCGGCTGATCGGTTTGACCAGATACCCGGTGGCCCCCAGCCGCAGCGCCTGTATTCGGGACACGATGTCGGTCCGGTGAGTCATGATAATGACGGGAAGACGCGCCGCCCACCGTCGGCCAGGCCCCTTCAGCCACTCCAGGCCACCGTCCTTCGCCCCGGGAAATGACAGATCGAGCAACAAGGCATGGCAACGTCTCTCAGTGGCTGCAGCAAAGGCCTCGGGATCCGGAAACAGATCGGCCCGCACTTGGATTTCATCCATCCAGTGGCTGACAAGCTGCCCCAGCTGTGGATCATCTTCGACTATGGCGATGCGGGGTTGCCCGGATTTCAGCGCCAATGAGGGCGCCACTTCCGGGCCTTCACTCTCCTGCGTGGGCAACTCAAGCTCATTGAGAATCTGACTGACGAGTTCACGCTGCTCTGCCGACAACGCACCTTCGGCGTCCCGGACTCGCTCCAGAACGGCCTCAAGCGCCCGCGCCCGCAGGCTCAGCTCGGAAAGCCCGTAGGTGCCCGCCGTGCCGACCAGTTTGTGCACTTCGTTAATCAGTACATCGAGCCGGCGCTGATCCCACCGAAGGTACAGCAGCTTCTGCCATAGTTGACCAATGCGCTTCAGGCGCTTGGGCAGGGTCGACACAAAGGCTTGCCGGAGCTGCTCGAACCTGTTACCGACTTCCACCCGTTTGCGCCTCCTGTACAGCAGAGAGCAGTCTCTCACGAAGGGCGTTCAGTCCATCAAGCTTGTGGCTGGGCAGAGGCAGGATCAGCCCGTCTTCTTCCAGCTCTCTCAGGGCCAGCTCAAGGGCACGTGCTGTCTCCGATACCTCCGGAAAACCAAAGGTACGCGCACTGCCCGCAAGCGAATGCACGACAATCATCGCATCGCGCAGAGCATCCGAACGGTGGGCCTCTGTCAGGCAGCGCCAGTGGCTGTCAAGATCAGCCATCCGTCCGGACAGGTTATCAAGATAATTCTGGCTCAGTTGAGCGAGCTTTTCTTCCAGAGAAGACATCGGGCTGTCTCCATGTCAGTGCTCCTTACACTGAGACTAGCCGAGCCCCGCTATTTTGCAACCGTCGCCACGGGTTCGGCTTCCGGAAACGTGTAATCGTAGTCCCGGGACTGGATTTCCAGCAGACGAACAGGTGCCGGTGGCTTGCCTTCTGCCTCGATGACCAGATGCGTTTCCCGTTCAATACGCTCCTGGAGAATCAGTCCGGTTTGTGCATCCAGCAACCGGACAGCCTGGCCCGTCAACCTGGCATCACGGCCTGACAGGTCATCAATCTGTCCGCGGCTGGCTTCCTGGACCAGAGAGACCAGCGCCGGCTTCATGGCATCGATCACAGCGCTGAGATCCGACTCAAAGCTCTGATCCACCTGGATGCAGCCCGCCTGTCCGCATGCCTCCACCCATCGGTACGTCACACGTGTGGTATAGCCACTCTCACCCGGCTCGGTCTGCTCGACCGTGGCCCCGGGCACCAATGGTTGTCCCAGGAACTGCCCGATACGACTCTCCCACTCTCCAAGCAGGCGCGCCCCAAACGACTTTTCTGACAGCGGTCCTTCTGCCGGCACGCCATCTGCCTTCAGGGCCTGAACAACGGCATCCTGACCGCGAACTTCCCGCGCATGGCCACCGGCATCCAGAAACAGGGTCAGCGGATGCGCCTGAAGCGCCTCCATCAGCGGATTTTCCGCTTCCTCACCATTCTTGACGAATCGATAGCCCGTCAGTTTCATGGTGACAGCCCACCCTGCCTCGTCGCGCGACATCTGGCAGTCAACCTCTCGCTCCAGACGCTCTGTCGATACCGGCGCCTCGTTCATGCCGAGATAACTGATTCGCTCGTCCACCTGGGACAGCTCGCACTGTGTACCCGATGGCGGACTGAAGGAAAGTGTATGAACCGCCGACCGGTCATCCTGGCTCGCCCAGCTGCCAGCAGCTGCGAGGCCCAATACGACACCCATTATCAGATGGCGTCCCGTCATAAATGTGTCGCTCCCTGTTAAAAGCGGGGTTGAGTCAAGGCAGATTGTAGTATGAATCGGAATTCAAAACATGAACCGGTTCACTTCGTAGTTACTCAAAGCCAACAGACCGATACGCAAACGCACGTCCAGAGTGCTATGCTGGATCAAAAGGATCGTTCAGGGTGCAGCATGCCAGCTACTCAACAGGAAAATCAACGCAAGTCGCCACGTATCAAGGCGTCTTTCCGAGTTGAACTGACCCACCCGGATCTGGGCACCATTACGTCACGCACCCGGGACATTTCCGAATCGGGCGCCTTTGTCATACTCAATGAAGCCGTGACGCCTTCCCTGCACATGCATATTCATATCCGGGTCATTGGCCTGCCCACGGGAAGCGGCGAGAAGGTGGAAAGTGAAGTGGTCAGGGTTGAAGATGAAGGTATCGCGCTCAGGTTTCTGGGCTGACACCAGGCGCCTTCATGCAGGAGACCCCATAAAAAAGCCCGGATAGTTCCGGGCCAAGGGGACTCATGATGGTCCTCATCACTCAGCGTTCAACACACCATCAAAGGCTGACCAGCTCCATGCCGGTCCTAGGGAGTTTGCGGGTTGTCGCCGCAAGGCTCCGGTCGCTGCCTGACCCGGCTCCGCAGCGCCTGCAACATGAGGCTTAGGCAGAGAGAAGAGGACGTCGCACATCGCAGTCGCTTCGGCCCGGGGTTCCGGGCTGCTGTCGAACGATCCGCCCGGAACGGTTTTCACTCTATCAAAGTGCCCGGATATGTCATTTCTACCTTGGTCTAACGTGCCCCCGATGGCGCTTAGACCAAAGCCGCATTGGCCCGCAACACGCATTTGTGCATGCTGGTGCTTCAATGGGAGAACACAAGAACAATGACCCTGACAAGCAGCGAGAATGTACGCTCTCTGATGGTATTTCTCCGTCAGTTTGCCCCCTTCAAACAGATGGACGATGCCTCGCTGGCGCTGCTCGTAGAGAAAGCCGCGCTGGACTTTTTCGTGGAAGGCGAAGCCATCATCGGACCGGATCAAGGTGTTGCACGCCAGCTTTATATCGTCAAGCAAGGGCTGGTAAGGGGCGAGCGCGGCGAGGGCGATACAACTACCACCGCCTTTGAGATCGGCCCCGGCGAGTGTTTCCCGGTCGCCGCACTGATCGGCGAGCGCCCGACACGCACCGTCCATCGGGCTGCCACGGACTGTTTCTGCCTGGTCGTGGACTACCCGGTATTTGCGCGCGTTTTTGGCATGAGCGCGCCCTTCCGGGACTTTTGTCTGCGCGGCGTAAGCAGCCTGCTGGATCAGGTCAACCAGCATATCCAGGCCGAGGCCCGCACCCAGATGGGCGCGCACCAGTCCCTGGATGTCGAGCTCTCCCGGCTGACGGGACGAAGCCCGGTACACTGCCCGCCTGACATGCAGACCCGTGAGGCGGTGCGCCTGATGCACGCCAATGGCATTGGCTCAATTATCGTAACGGATCCCGCCGAGCGGCCCATTGGCATTTTCACACTGCATGATCTCAGACGGCTGGTCGCCAATGATGACAGTCGGCTTGATCTGCCGCTGAGAGACACCATGACGCCCAACCCGGTCACGCTCAGGCTGGAACAGACGGCGTTTGAAGCCGCCCTGCAGATGGCCAAGCATCACTTTGCCCACATCGTTGTGGTGGACGACGACCAGAAACTCCGCGGTGTTGTCTCCGAGCGCGATCTGTTTTCCCTGCAACGCGTGGACCTGGTCCATCTGGCCCGCACCATTGCCAATGCGCCGAACATGGACACGCTGGTTGCTCTGCGCAGCGACGTGAGTCGCCTGTGTGCGACCATGATCGCTCATGGCGCCTCGGCCGAACAGATTCTGCACATCATCACCCTGCTCAATGACTATACCACCCGACAAACCATCCGCCTGATGCTGCAGGCACACGGAGACCCGGGCTTCCCGTTCACCTGGCTATCGTTTGGCAGCGCGGCACGCCGTGCTCAGACCCTGTATACAGACCAGGACAACGGGATCCTCTTCGAGGCAGAAAACGAGCAGGACGCCCGCGACAAGCAACAAGTTCTGCTGCCTCTGGCGCGCCATATCAACGAGGCACTCGACCGCTGCGGCTTTACCCTGTGCAAGGGCAACATCATGGCCAGCAACCCCGACCTGTGCCTCAGTCGTCAGCAGTGGGCGAGCTGGTTCATGCGCTTCATTGATCAGGCCACCCCCCAGAACTTGCTCAATTCGAGCATTTTCCTCGATTTCAGGCCCATCTGGGGAGAAGAACCACCGGCCAACGACATGTTTGCAGAAGTGCGGGCACATATCAGCCAGCACACGATTTTCCAGAAACTGCTGGCAGCCAACAGCCTGAACACGCGCCCGCCCCTGACGGTGTTTCGCACATTTGCCTTGCAAAAGCGCAAGGATGCTCCCCCGGGTATCGACCTCAAGGTACAATGCCTGACCCCCTTCACTGACGGTGCGCGTGTGCTTGCCCTCAGTGAAAACATTGATGCTGTCAGCACCTTGCACCGCTTTCGCAAGCTGGCCGCCAAAGGCGCCATGGACGCTCAGGATGCCGAAGCCTTTGAAGAAGCGTGGTCCATTATCCAGATGCTGCGCTTGCGCCACCAGCTGGCATGTCAACAGAATAACGAACCCATCAGCAATTTCATTCTGCCGGATGCGCTGAATCCGCTGGACAGGCGTATACTGAAGGAAGCTTGCCGGCAGGCTCAGCGCCTGCAGACCAAGATTGAACGGAGGTACCAGCTATGACGGCCCCCTGGCTGAACAGAATGCTGGCCCTGTGCGGAATGGGGCACAGCATGACGCGCGCCCCGGCGCCGGATACGCCGCTCAATGGCATGCGCATGGTCGTGGTTGACGTGGAAACCACCGGACTGAACCTGCGCAAGGACAGCGTGATTTCGATTGGCGCTGTGGCGGTTGTCAATGGCCGCCTGAAACTGTCGGAGTCGTTTGACCAAACCCTTCAGGTCGATGTCAGCCTCAGCAAGGACAATGTGCTGATCCATGGCATCACACCTTCGGATGTATCGCACGGCCGCCCGGCCAGGGAGGTCATGCAGGCATTTCTCGACTACCTGGATGGCGCCCCGCTGATCGCCTTTCACGCGCTGTTTGACAAGAAAATGCTGGAAAAAGCGGTGCGCACGCACCTGGATGAGCGCTGCCAACTGGCCGCCTATGATCTGGCGGAGTGGCTGCCGGCATTCTTTCCTGAGCATACCGAGTGCCGTCGCATGGGTCTGGACGACTGGATTGAGCGCCTCAACATACCGGTCAATCAACGTCACAATGCTATCGAGGATGCCATGGCCACCGCTCAGCTGTTGCAGAAATGCCTTGCCCGCGCCCGCCAGCAAGGCTTGAGCACCTGGGGCGAACTGATGCAGGTCGTCAAGACCTCCCGCCGCAAACAAACCGCCACGCATCATCTCTGAGCCCGAGGCCCCACTGAGCGGGCCACTCAACCACAAAAAAGGGGAGGCCCGGCCTCCCCCAAACCAATTCCCCCTCCGGGAACTCTTTACCAGGCACGTTCGAGCAGCGCCTGCACTTCCTCCAGTGACGCTTCTGCCGGGTTGAAGATAATGGAGCCATCATCCAGCGCAACATCCGCGATGCGCGTCAACTGCGCCTTCTCCACCTTTCCGGTTTCACGCAGCGTACGCGGCAGCTTGCAGGCGGTATACAGTTCATCACGCAGGGTACGAATCACTTCCACTGTCTTTTCCGCCCGGCTATCTGCTGGCGTGGCTGCATAAACCTCCGCCCCGGCCAATGGCAGCAGGAGCTCCCCAAGCGCCTCGCGGATGGTGCCCTTCTCCAGGTTGTACTCCAGCACGTACGGCAGGAAAAGGTTCATGCAAACGCCATGTGGAATGTGGCATACCGCTCCCAGAGCGTGCCCCAGAGCATGCACCAGTCCGACCATGGAGTTGGAAAATGCGATGCCCGCCATGGTTGAAGCCTGCGCCAGTTCGAGCCTCGCCTGCCGATCACTGCCATCTTCAAGTACCTTGGGCAGATTGACCGCAATTTTCTTCACCGCTGCGGCTGCATAAGCCTCTGACAATGGGTTTCGGGCCAGGCACGTATAGGCTTCAATCGCATGCGTCATGGCATCCATGGCAGTTGCCGCGGTAATATGAGGAGGCAGCGTCAGCGTCATGCGCGGGTCCAGAATGGCCGCATTGGGCAACAGGTATCCCGAGCTGAATGGCAGCTTGACCCCCTTTGCACGGTCCGCGATCACAGCCACCGCAGTCACCTCCGACCCGGTGCCAGACGTCGTGGGCACCACCAGGAAGGGCTTGAGAGGTTTTTTCAGAATGCCCGCGCCCGAGAACCGGGACAGGTCCAGCCCACCTTCTGACACCAGAATATTGGCGCCCTTGCACGTATCGATGACCGAGCCGCCCCCTACCGCAATCAGGGCATCACACTGCTCATTCAGGTAGAGCTGCGCAATCTCGCGCACCACCTCTACCGATGAATCGGGTGGGACGTCATCAAAGATCAGCGGGACTTCAACGCCTCCGGCCTCGCAAGCCGCCACAACCGGCTCGATCAGTCCTGCGCCTCGTACCCCCTTGTCGGTGACCAACAAGGGCTTCTTCGAGCCAAGGTTCCCCAACTCGAAAGGAATGTGCTCCAGTGCAGCATCGCCGGCCACGACCTTGACCGGGCAAAAAAATTCGTAGAATCCGTTACTCATGCGGCCCTCACCTGTCTGCTCAGTTCTTTGATTCCGGTATCCACCAGGCTTTTCAGCACGCCCCCGTACACACGGGTTGCGGCCTGAATCTTCTCCGTCAGCGGCAAATCATCCACCTCTTTCACTGCCCGCTCGGCAATGAGCTTCGGCAGGATAATGCTTTCCAGGCGGTTCAGGGCCCGCACCAGCCGCACTGCATAGCCAATCTCCCCGTCGACCAGCATCCGGTCATTGGCAAACGCCTGCGCGGTGCTTTCCTGAAACGTCAACATCCTGAAGGCATGCTCGATGTGCTTGATGAGGATGGTCAGCTCCGCTTTCTGCCCGGGCCTGGGCGCACCTTCATAGACGAACACGCCCTGTGCGTTCTTTCTCAACATCAACCCAGGACCATCCGGCATAACGGTCATGGCGAAGCGAAACCCCTCGGGCAAGCGCTCAATCGTCTCGCGGGCAACCGGATCCTCGCGAGTCAGTGCCGCCAGGGCCCGCCCCACGACTTCCATCATCGTGGTCACATACGCGCGCTTTGCGGCATACTGGACCGCGTATTGTTGTTTTTTAATCATCACCTCTCTCCTGATATAGAGTCATTGCTCTATCACTGGCGAATTTAGAGTAATTGCTCTATCTGGTCAAGTGCCAACCACGTGTCATGTCAGTATCTCGCGTTCCGGCACATCCCCCCCTGACTCAGATCAAACTCTGACCATTCCGGATTACACAACGTTACACATCCCCGCAATCAGGTACGAAAAGTGTCGACCAAAAGTGACACGTTGTGTCACCCTCAAACCGCCGTCCACCCCTAAAAACGTGAATAAGCCATTGTATTCATGTGTTTTTATAGAGACCGGCACAAAAAACGCTTGATATCAGGCACGACACAGGAGTCCACGCATGAATACAGATCGCAAAGTTGTCTACCTTCGGGATGTCGATCCTGAACGTGCACTGGAAGCCCTGATGCGCCTCACAGGCCTGGAATGGGACAGCATGCCCGAGTCTCTGATTCATCGTGAAAACGAGGCTGATGCGGCGCAGAAAGAACAACCGGACACCGCGAACGCACGCAGTGCCCGGCCGGCAAGACTGATGGACTATGGGATCAAGGCGTCAGGCTGAGCGGGTTGCCGCCAGGCTGGCGACCTGACGCTTGCGCTGGACGTAGACCTCTTCAATGTGGAAGGCAGAAGCGTCCTGCACACCCGCTGCCAGCGCCCTGAGAGCATACAGGTGCCCTTTCACGGTAAAACTCACGTTACCGGACAGCATGGCATTGGAGGTTTCGGACACGTGCGTTTCGTCCACCAGTACGGCATGCTCACCGCTGTCATCCCTGTAGACAAGATAGAGTGCAATGGGCTGACTTGGGCGCTTGTAAAACCTCAACCACGCCGCGCCATTGAAAGACACTCGTGTCTTGGTCAGACGCTTCGCTGCGGGCTCTTTCGCCTCTCCGGGTTGCACCCCTGAGCGACGAAACAGCGACGCCAACAGTCCCCTGGTCTGAGCTTTTACCTGAGGCACGAGCTCCTGGAATTCTCGCTGGGGTACGGTTGCCAGCTCGACCCCTTTGAGCAGACGCGCGGGAATCACATCGGACATGTTTCACCTCCATTGACATGCCCCTATGATACTCGCCCTGTGAACCGGTGACTGCCTTTAACGTCCACTGTTAATGACAACTGTGTCACCATTTTACAGACCGTTACACGGATGCCGGCTCAAACGGATATGGACCCTTCCCGGAAGTCGCTGCGTGCCAGCAACACATTGACCACGACCGGGTGGCCCTGCGCCGCCAGGGCACGTGCCCGCTTGAGCTTCGATTCGATTTCATCATTATTTCGAATCACCAGCCCCTTGGCTCCAAAGCCTTCACCCACCTTGTGATAATCACTTTGGCGTAACGTTACGGCCACATCATCCTCCAGCACCACTACCTGGTCACGGTAAATCTGATTCCAGCACGCATCATTGCCGATCAATGCAATCACCGGCCAGCCCTTGCGGCAAAAGGTATCCATCTCTGCCAGACTGTAGGCGCTCGAACCATCGCCATAGAG
>RFIV01000126.1 GCA_003695085.1 Gammaproteobacteria bacterium | reverse complement strand
GCCTTCCTTGTGAATGTCCACCCCGTAGATCAGGCCCAGGTCCACAATGTTCACCGGAATTTCCGGGTCGAAGACTTCACGCAGGGCGGCCCAGATGTGATGCTCGTTGACTTCGCCTTCTACTACATCGTCGAACTCGAAGGCCTGCGGATCCTTGCCCAGTGCATCCGCATTCTTCGCCTCCACACGTGCCAGATTACCGTTGACGGCGACGGTGAAATTGCCGCCCAGTGCCTGGGTGATGGTGACGAAGGTGTCCTTGGGGATGGTGATGGGTGTCCCGGCCGGAATCAGCAGCGCTTCGGTGTCACGTTTGGTAAGAACTACTTCACGTTCCATGGGCGCTACTCATCAAAGGCAAAGCTTTCGCCGCAGCCGCAGGCACCGCTGGCACGAGGGTTGTCAAAGCGAAAGGTAGCGTTGAGTCCTTCTTTCACAAAGTCCACATGCGTGCCATTAACGTAAGGCAGGCTGTCCGGGTCGACCACGATGCGCACACCGTCTTCTTCCCAGATAAGATCCTCGGGTGCCGGTGCTTCGGTCAGGGCCACCTGATACATGTAGCCCGAGCAGCCGCTTTCCTTCACGTACAGCCGAAATGCGCTGGCCTCCGGGTGTTTGGCCATCTGGTTCCTGATATGCGCCTTGGCGTTCTCCGTGAGCGTCAGCTGCAAGGTTGGGGTGTAGGTTTCTACCGTCATGTGTACCTCCTGCTTACAGCAAGAATCTGAGGACTTTTTTCAGGCCTTCAAGCAGGCGCCGGACGTCCTCTTCGGTGTTGTAGAATGCGAATGACGCACGGACGCTGCCGGGCACACCAAAGTGCTGCATGAGCGGCATGGTGCAGTGATGGCCTGTCCGCACGGCAATGCCCTGTTGGTCGAGCAGGGTGCCGATATCTGCCGGGTGGGTGCCTTCGATGAGGAAGGACAGAACGGCCACCTTGTCCGTGTGATCGGCCAGAATGCGAGCACCCGGAATCTCGCGTACGCCATCGGTGGCCATCTTCAGCAGATTCAGCTCGTGGGCTTCAAGTGCCTGCCGGTCCTGTGCATTGAGGTAGTCAATGGCGGCGGCCAGGCCCACCACTTGCGCGATGGCGGGGGTGCCGGCCTCAAACTTGAAGGGCAGGGCATTGGGAATGAAGCCCTCGAGCGTCACATGTTCGATCATTTCACCGCCACCGTGCCACGGGGGCATGGCTTCCAGCAGTTCCCGGCGGCCATACAGCGCACCGATACCCGTCGGCCCGAATACCTTGTGGCCGGAGAAGGCGTAGAAGTCACAGTCCAGCGCCTGCACATCCACACGGAAGTGCGGGGTGGCCTGGGCGCCATCAAGTACCGTAATGGCACCGGCTTCGCGCGCCTTGCGTATCATCTCTGCGGCGGGGTTGCGGGTGCCGATGGCGTTGGAGACCTGGTTGAAGGCGACCAGTTTCGGACCGCGCTTCAGCAACTGATCGTAGGCATCCTGATCGAGGTGTCCGTCCGGTGTGACGGGAACATGCGCCAGCTCGATGCCCAGCTGCTCTCTGAGGATCTGCCAGGGCACGATGTTGGAGTGGTGATCCAGCGCGGTGATGACAGCCAGATCCCCTCTCTTCAGGAAGGTCCGGCCCCAGCTTTGCGCCACCAGATTGATGGCTTCGGTGGTGCCCCGCGTCCAGACAATTTCGGCGGTCTCGCGAGCGTTGAGGAAGGCGCGCACGGTCTCCCGGGCAGCTTCAAAGCGTTCGGTTGCGCGATTGCTGAGCGTATGGGCGCCCCGGTGCACGTTGGAGTTGTCACGGGTGTAGTACGCTTGCAGGGCGTCCAGTACCGCCTGAGGTTTCTGTGAGGTGGCAGCGTTGTCCAGATACACCAGCGGCTTGCCGTTGACTTCCTGATCCAGAATCGGGAAGTCCTGGCGCAGTGCGGTGATTTGCTCAACAGTCAGCGTGCTCATGCCTGCTCCGATGTATCCAGGTGGAACTGATCGGCCAGTTGCGTGGCCAGTGCCCGGCCGGGCGTATCGGGGAAGTCGTCAATCACTTCCTGAACAAAGGCGGCGCTGAGCATGCGGTACGCTGTCTTGCGGTCGATGCCGCGGGTCTGGAAGTAGTACAGGGCGGTGTCATCCAGCCTTCCGACGGTGGCGCCATGCGCGCACTTGACGTCATCGGCATAGATCTCCAGCTCGGGCTTGGTGTCCACTTCGGCCCGGTCGCTGAGCAGCAGGTTGTTGTTGTTCATTTCGGCCCGCGTCTGTTGCGCGTGCGGATGAATGTGAATGCGGCCGTTGAAGATGGCCCGGCTTTCATCCGTCACGATACCGCGCCAGATTTCATCGGTTTCACAGTGAGGAACGGTGTGATCCACGACTGTGCGGACGTCAAAATGGCGCGTTTCACGCGTCAGGTAGACGCCATTGAGGACCAGCTCCCCGCCTTCTCCTGCATGGCGCACGTTAAGATCCAGACGTCTCAGGGCAGCCCCCGTGGCGAAGGTCATGACCTCCAGACGACTGCTGCGTGCCAGCGATGCGTGAATGCCGTGCACCTGAAAACCGTCCGACTCCGGTGTGATCAGCGTGTGAGTGAGGCGGGCTTCCGCATCCAGCTGAATATGCGTCACGCTGTTGTGAAGCTGACCGGCCGCCTGTTGAGAAAAGATTTCCACCACATCGGCACGGGCGAAACGCCCAGCCTGCAGCCAGACGCGGGGGTGGGCGCTGCCGGATTCGTCCCCCTGACACTGGTATTCAATGACCAGCGGGTGCTGCAATTCGGTGCTGTCGTCCAGTTCAATCAGGATGGCTTCGCTTGCCAGTGCCTGATTGACAACCGCCAGCGGGTGTTCGCCGGATCGCTGTGCGGCTTCGCTGGCCTTGATCAGGGCGGTCTGCTCTTCATCGTCCAGCTCGGCCCAGGTGCGGACGCTCAGGCCGCTGTCTTCCAGTGCGACGCGTGAGAGCAGTCCGTTCACGAAAACAATCTGGTTGACGGCATTGACGCGCGCGGGTGCCGGATCTGCATCCTCCAGCGGCCGGGTCAGTGCGTCGGCCTCAACCAGCGGAAATATGCTGGTATAGCGCCAGGCTTCGAGGCGGCGATGGGGCAGGGCCTGGTCCTGCAACTGCTTGCGTCCGGCCTGATGCAGGTTGCTCAGCGCGTCCGGCACTTCGGCCAGCAAGCGCCCGTGAATCTGAATGTGTTCGCGCAGGGCGTCCTGCGGCAGCACCGATGCATTCATGGCTTACCCCTGTGCCTCGGTCGTTTCGTCGTTGATACCCAGCCAGCCGTAGCCCTTCTCTTCCAGCTCCAGTGCCAGCTCCCGGCCGCCGGACTTGATGATCTGCCCCTTGGCCAGAACGTGCACGTAGTCGGGCACGATGTAGTCCAGCAGGCGCTGGTAGTGGGTGACCACCACGATTCCGCGATCCGGGCTGCGCATGGCGTTGACGCCTTCGGCCACGGTCTGAAGTGCGTCGATGTCCAGGCCGGAATCCGTTTCATCCAACAGCATCAGGCTCGGCTCGAGCAGCAGCATCTGCAGAATTTCATTGCGTTTCTTCTCGCCGCCGGAGAAGCCTTCGTTCACGCCGCGCTTGAGAAAATCGGCAGGCAGGTTGACCTGTTTGGCCTTCTCGCGTGCCAGGCGCATGAACGCGGCGGCATCCAGCTCTTCCTCGCCCCGGTATTTGCGGATGCTGTTGACCGCGGTGCGCAGGAACTGGAGGTTGCTCACGCCCGGAATCTCCACCGGGTACTGGAAGGCGAGAAACAGGCCTTCACGTGCCCGATCCTCGGGTGACATGTCCAGCAGGTCCTTGCCCTTGAAGGTCACCTTGCCTCCGGTAACTTCATAGCCTTCCTTGCCAGTCAGCACGTGGGTCAGGGTGCTCTTGCCGGAGCCATTGGGGCCCATGATGGCGTGAACTTCGCCGGGGCGAACGTGAAGGGTCAGGCCACGCAGGATTTCTTTATCCTCCACGCGGGCCTTCAGGTTGTCGATATTCAGCATGTCAGGTCTCACAGCAAAAAAGTTTCAATCAGGGCGGCGCCGTGTCCCCGGCGCTCGGTATAATCTTTTGTGTCGGGTCGGCCTTTCAGCCGGATCCCGAGGCTCAGCCCACGGCACCTTCAAGGCTGACTTCGAGCAGCTTGCCCGCTTCCACGGCAAACTCCATCGGCAATTCCTTGAAGACTTCCTTGCAGAAGCCGTTGACGATCATGGAGACCGCCCGCTCCGGGTCAATGCCGCGTTGCTGGCAAAGAAACAGCTGGTCATCACTCACCTTGGAGGTGGTGGCCTCGTGTTCCACCACCGCCCGGCTGTTCTTGCTCTCGATGTACGGGAAGGTGTGCGCGCCACACTCGGAGCCAATCAGCAGCGAGTCGCACTGGGTGAAATTGCGTGCACCTTCCGCCTTCGGCGATACGCGCACCAGGCCGCGATAGGTGTTCTGGCTGCGACCGGCTGAAATACCCTTGGAGATGATCGTGCTGCGCGTGTTGCGGCCCATGTGGATCATCTTGGTGCCGGTGTCCGCTTCCTGACGGTTGTTGGTCAGGGCCACGGAGTAGAACTCGCCGACGCTGTCATCGCCCTTGAGGATGACGCTGGGGTATTTCCAGGTGATGGCCGAGCCGGTTTCCACCTGGGTCCAGGAAATCTTGCTGCGCGGGCCGGCACAGAGGCCGCGCTTGGTGACGAAGTTGTAGATGCCGCCACGGCCTTCCTCGTCACCGGGATACCAGTTCTGGACGGTGCTGTACTTGATCTCGGCATCGCCCAGGGCGACCAGCTCCACCACGGCAGCATGCAGCTGGTTCTCATCGCGCATGGGCGCGGTGCAGCCTTCCAGGTAGGAGACGTAGCTGCCTTCGTCGGCAATGATCAGGGTGCGCTCGAACTGGCCGGTCTTGGCCGCGTTGATCCGGAAGTAGGTGGACAGCTCCATGGGGCAGCGCACGCCCTTGGGAATGTAGACGAAGGAGCCGTCACTGAAGACGGCGGAGTTGAGCGCGGCGAAGAAGTTGTCCTTCACCGGCACCACGCTGCCCAGGTATTTCTGGACCAGTTCCGGATAGTCGCGGATGGCTTCGGAGATGGGGCAGAAGATGACGCCGGCTTCCGAGAGCTTTTCCTTGAAGGTGGTGGCCACGGACACGGAGTCAAATACGGCATCGACTGCCACGCCGGCCAGCGCCGCGCGCTCGTGCAGCGGAATGCCCAGCTTCTCGTAGGTTTCCAGCAGCTTGGGATCGACTTCGTCGAGGCTCTTGGGGCCGTCCTGGTTGGTTTTCGGGGCGGCGTAGTAAATGATGTCGTTATAGTCGATCGGCTCGTACTGAACATGGGCCCATCGGGGTTCTTGCATCTTCAGCCAGGCGCGGTAGGCCTTGAGGCGCCACTCGAGCATGAACTCCGGCTCATTCTTCTTGGCAGAAATGAAGCGAATGACATCTTCATTCAGTCCGGGGGGCAGGGCATCACTTTCGATATCCGTGACAAATCCGGCTTCATACTGGCGCTTGATCAGGTGGTCGACAGACGACTCGGTGCGGCTCATGCGGGCTCCCGAAAAACTGGGCACAGGAAAGAAATTTACACTGGCGTCAATATTAGTTAATGTGGGGTGTCAAATCAATACCGAATCGGTAATGAATGAAAGAGGCCGGGGGCTGAGATGATACGACTTGCACGACTGGCGGACTATGGTTTGCTGATCAGTGCTGCGCTGGCGGAGTTGGGGCCGGAGCTGGTCAAGCTCGAGCAAGTGGCCGAGCGCACCGCGTTGACGGTGCCGACAGTACGCAAGGTCATGAAGTTGCTTGTCGATGGCGGCGTCGTGGCCTCTGAGCGGGGGGCGCGTGGCGGGTATCGGCTGAGTCGGGACGCCGCAGCCGTGACGCTGGCGGATGTCATCCATGCGGTCGAGGGCGGCGTGGCGCTCACGGACTGCTGCCGCACCGAGAACGAGTGTGAAGTAGCGGGCAACTGCACCATCCAGGCCAACTGGCTGATCGTGAACGGGGCGGTCAATGATATCTTCGCGCGAATCACGCTGGCCGACATGCTGGCCCGGCCCATGACGCGCCGGGAAGTGTTGCTCAAGGCGGAGCGCGCACCGATCGCGGCGGTACAGGTTGAAAGCTAGGTAATTTTCCGGTTGTCACCCGCCCCGGAGTTGGCCATAATCGCGCCGTTCGAAATTTAGGCTATCTTTGGTGGGATGTGAGCTGACGAGGGCAAAAGCATGAGTGAGCAAGATTTTGTAACCGGCCGGACCTACTTTGATAACAAGTTCTTCCCCCGGGGCTTTCGTCGCTCCGGCGAATTTACCCGCAAGGAAGCAGAAATCCTGGAAAAATGCGGGGTGGCGCTCAAGGCGCTCATGACCGGAGAGAAACAGCCGGAAACCGAGGCCGAGAAAAAATTCATGGCCGTGGTGAGCGGTGAGGTTGAAGCCGAGACGCCGGTGGAACGTGCCTGGATCAAGTACATGAAGTACATCTCTCAACCGCGCCTGGCCTATGTGACGGCCATGAGTCGTCCGGTGGATACGGACGAGCTGGTGGATTACACCGACTTCGACATGGACTGATCGCATCGGATCATGCACACTCGGGCCCTGACCATGTTCAGGGCCTTTTTGTATGGGGAGGAGTGAATGCGTTACGGCGCAGTTTTGCCGGGTAACCGGGGGGTGCTGTTCGCCAATCTGGGGCAGTACTGGCCGGGCCGGGAAGCCGGAGACAGTGAGAAGCTTGCTGCATTTTGGGAAGAGGCGGCACAGTATTCGCCCAAGGTGTATCGCAACGATCTGACGCGGCTGGCGCAGCGGGCGCGTGAAGGCGAGGTGGTCACGGCTCAGCTGACGCAGAGTGATTTCTTCTTGCCCTGGGAGCAGCGCGTACTGGCACTGTCCCTGGCGCTGGGCCGGCCGAGAGAGGGCTTTGCACGTATCTGTGACATGTATGTGCCGGTGGCCGGTGCGGGGCGGGCACTCATCTGGCAGATGCTGGGTATCTATGCCCTGTTCTGGCTTGCGCTGATGACGGTGGTCTCGCTCATGGTGGAAGACTGGGCAACGCGCATGGGTGCGCTGGGTGTCATTGGTGCGGTGGCGGTGCTGTTGCTGGGGCCGCTGGGCCGTGGATTGATCCGGCGCTGGATCGATCCGGCGTCGGGCCTGTGGAACCGGCTGCAGCGTTTTACGCTGGGCCGCTCCGTGGTTGTGACACGCAGCCTGTATCAATACCTCCTCAATCTGGGGTGGTGCATTCAGTCCGGCATGGATGTGCGCCAGAGTGTATCCCTTGCGGCAGAAACCGAGCCAAGGGAGGATCTGCGCTCCCGCTATCAGAAAATCGCGGCGGATGTGAAGGCCGGTGAGTCACTTTCGCGTGCCTTTCTCAAGAGCGGTTTGCTCAATGAGGCCAGGCTGGTGGCTGCACCCGAGACGCGTCCGGATGGCAAGCTGTGGGAGCCCGGTGTGACGGACGTGGTGCGTCAGTCCTGGGAGGAGCAGCTACGCTGGGTGGCCACCATGTTGCCGGTCATCACGGGCATTCTGGCCTTTACCGTGTTGCTGGCAGTGGCGCTTGTGGGGCTGTGAGCATGTAGCGCGCGCGGATCGCCGGGAGCGTACCGTCACGCTCCAGTTTCTCGACGGCCTGATCGAAGCGCTGCACGAACTGCTCGGAAACGGACCGTTGTGAGAACAGTGCATGGATGGGCGAGCGGTAGACTTCCCCCAGTATTCGCATCCGGTGCGCCTCACCCAACACGGCCAGTGAGGCTGCCGCGGAGACCGGATCCACCAGCATGACGTCCGCGCGGCCATTGAGCAGCATCTGGTAGCCGATCTGGTCCGTACTGACAAGCAGCAGCCGGGTGCCCAGTGAGCGTCGCTCAAGCAGGTTTTCAAATTCCGGGCCGTAATAGTAGCCAATGGTACCCACCAGGCGGACGGGCTGACTGAGGGTGTCCGCCAGTGAGTGAATGCGCCCGTTCCAAAGGGAATCCTTGCGTGCCAGAAGAACGACCTGTTCATCGCGAAGGGGCACACTGAAACGGCCGTACGCTTCACGCTCCGAGGTGCGCGAAGCGCCCGGGGCCAGATCCAGCAGGCCTTTCTGAATGTGCAGCAATTGTCGCTTCCAGGGCAGTTGCTGGAAGCGGACTTCGCAGGACAACGCGCCCATGACCGCCTGTACCAACTCGATATCCAGCCCGGTCAGGTGTCCTGTGGCATCGACATACTGATAGGGCGGCCAGGGTTCCCAGCCCACCAGAAATGCCCGGTTACAGGTCTGCCCACCCGCCCGGGCTTGCAGGCTCAGCATCAGACAGAGACTGGCTGTGGCGCAAAAGGTGATCCAGCGTGACATGTCCTCTCTCCCTGATCATCACTATAGAACGTGGCGAAGCGTGGCTATAGAAGTTTTTGCTCTGGCGGCGCTCATGCTTAGCATGGCATGGCATGAAAAAACACGTTTGGGTGTCAAAAATTACTCAATCAAACATAATGAAATGCGTCAAAATATATTGTTTGACGTTGTTTGACAAATACACAGTTTAAATTTTGACCAATGTCCCATTCTGACGCCATAGTGTAGGTACGTGAACGGGGTAACAGATGTGCTGTGATCCCGGTGCAGAAAAGGAGTGCACGATGGACAGCGTGATTCTGGCGCACGAGGGGCTGCGCGGTCGGGACATGATTCTCATCCGTAATCTCTCGCGCATGGATGAAACCTGGTACGGCATGTTTGCCTTGGCACACCCCCAGCGTGCCCACGAAGGCCAGGTACTTCTTATTGATATCGATTCCCCCGAGCGCTGGCGTCAGGCAGAAAGGGCGCTCAATGACCACCTCTATGAAGCAGTGATCACGATCTCCGATCATGATCAGGCACCACCGGGGGCCATTCACCTCACGCGCCCCCTTCTGTTTCGCAAACTGGCCCATGCGCTTGAGGACGCCACCGCGTTCAGGCAGGCCGAAGCCGAAGAGGCTCACGTGCTGAACGTGCTGGTGGTGGATGACAGCCTTCCGGTGCGGACGTTCATGAAGCAGAAACTGCATGAGCTGTTTCATCTGAGAGTTGGTGTGGATGTGGCCGAATCCGGTGAGGACGCGCTATTGCTATGCAGCCAGCACCATTATCCGCTGGTGTTCATGGATGTGATGATGGAAGGCATGGATGGTTATCAGGCGTGCCGTCAGATCAAGAAGCTATCCGGATCTCATGTGATCATGCTGACTAGCAAAACCTCGGCGTACAACCGGGTCAAGGCCCGTATCGCCGGCTGCGACGGATATATCACCAAGCCGCCGGAGGATCAGGCACTGCGAGAAGCGGTGACACGCTTCCTTGCCAGCACCCCTGCATCGGTACCGGCTGCTTTTCCCAACACACGATTGGCCTGAAGAAGGAGTCCCCACATGAATCGCAAGATTCTGGTCGTTGACGACAGCGAAACTGATCTGACTTATCTGGCAAACATCGTCCGTGAAGCGGGTTTTGAACCCGTGAAAGCCCATTCGGGCGAGGAAGCCGTCCGCCTGGCCCGTGCCGAGAAGCCCGGCATGGTGTTGATGGACATCATCATGGATGGCATGGACGGCTTTGCCGCGTGCCGGGAAATGACCCGCGACCCTGAGCTCAAGGCCATTCCTGTGGTGTTTGTTTCGAGCAAGAAACAAAAGGCGGACCAGCTTTGGGCCATGAAGCAGGGAGCACGTGCACTGATTTCGAAGCCGTACGAAGAGAATCAGATCGTCACTGAGATTCAGCGTTACTGCGCCTGAACCCCGAACGAGGATGGAGAAGATGAACGAACGCCCTGGCAAGCAGGGGGCGGGCTTGCTTGCGCCCTCTCAGGCTCTGGCCTTGCTGAACAAGAGAGCGTTGTCAAAGGCTCCGGTGTTACAGGAGGGTGAAGAAGTTGTACCCGAGAAACAGCTTGACGGCTATGGCTTTCAGTTGGCCGGTCAGGCCTGCTGGCTGCCCCGAACGGATACGTTGGCGCTGCTGGACGATGGGCGAATTTGTGCGGTGCCGGGAGCACCCAGATTGCTGGCCGGGTTTCTGATTCATGGCGGTGAACTGATGCCGGTATGGGATCCGGGCGCGGATGCCGGCCAGCAGGTGGAGGGGAGGCGGCGGCGTCGTGAACAGGGAAATGACAACCAGATACGTACGCTGATCGTCCGCCAAGGGGGCGTTACGTGCGGTCTGCGGATTCTTGGAATGCCTCGGCCTGTCAGGTTGCCGGAGTCACTGTGGGCACAACCGGCAGCACCCACCGGGCCGACCGCCGGATGGATACGTGGGTATGCCCATGCGAAAGAGGGTGTGTGGGCGTGTGTGGATGTTTCGGCGCTGGCTGCGGTGGCCGGTGCGCTCTGAGATGCGAAGGGGAAGGAGAGGATGATGAAACACGTGAAGTGGGTTGCGGGGCTTCTGGCCGGAAGTCTTTTCTGGAGTCTGTCGGCCTTCGGGGCAGTACCCGGGGTGTATGCCGACAGGATCGTTATCGGCGGTGTCATGGATCTGGAAGGGCACTCCCGCGGGCTGGGCCAGGGCATGAAAGCCGGCGTCGAGGCGGCCATTCGCGGAGAAACCGTGAAGGGCAAGCGTATCGAGTACGTGGTGGTGAACGACTCCTACAACCCCGAATTGACGGTCAAGGGGGTGAACGAGCTGATTCAGCGCGGCATCTTTGCCATGGTGGGCAATGTAGGGACGCCCACCGCAAAGGTCGCCCTGCCCATTCTGGCCCGGAACAACGTGCCGGCGGTCGGATTCTTTACCGGCGCGGGTCTGTTGCGCCCCGGCGTCGGTGACATCATCAACTACCGCGCCAGTTATGTTCAGGAAACGGCAGCGGTCATCCGCGAGGGGTTGCGTTCGGGGCTCAAGGCCAGCGAGATCTGCGCTTTTGTACAGAACGACGCCTATGGCATGGCCGGTGTTGAGGGGATCCGACAGGCCCTGGCACGTGCGCCCGGCAGCGGCCCCATACTGGAGACCCTGGACCAGATTCTGGCGGATGAAACGGGACAGCGCAATAACGTGGGGCCGGTGGGTGTTTACGAGCGCAATACGTTGGCCTCGCGTGCGGGGTATGACTCCCTCAAGGCCTGGGAAGCAAGCCAGAATACCCGCTGCCGCCTGGTTGTAACCGTCGGGGCCTACAGTGCGGTGGCGCGTTTTGCAGGCTATGCGCGGCAGAAAGGGGAAGACTGGCTCATCAGTGCGGTCTCCTTCACGGGTGCAGACAACCTTCGTGACACCCTGGCACGTTTCAGTGTCAGGGATCGGGTGGTGATGACACAGGTGGTGCCGGATATCGACAGTGACTTGCCGATTGTCCGCGCGGCACGTGAAGCACTGGGTGATCAGTTCTCTTACGTCAGCCTTGAGGGCTACATCGTGGGCCGCATGTTTCTGGCCATTGCCAATCGCATCAAGGGGCCACTGACGCCACGTGCCTTTGTCAGGGCTGCACAGGGCAGCACGTTCGATCTGGGCGGGCTCAAACTGGACTTTACCGATGACAATCAGGGGTCTGATCAGGTCACCCTGACCTACTTCAATCACAACCGCTACGACCCCATGCAGGTGTCGCTGTGGCAGCAACTGTTCTGAGAAAGGAGGCACGTCATGAAACTGCATTTCAATCCCGATCTGGGGCGCCTGAATATCGGGCAACGGCTAGGGCTGCTGTCTGGTGTCGCCATCGGAGCACTGGTGATCGTAATCGTCTTCGCTGCGGTGGGCTTTGGCTACAGCCGCACGCAATCGTCGGACCTGCACCACAAGGTACAGGAGTCGAACCAGGTGGTTCAGTTGCGTCAGGCCCTGCAGCGCGGCTTCATCGATACCCTCAACCAGCTGCTGGCAGGCAAGCTGACCTGGGCCGAAGCGCGAGACCGCGTGCGTCAGGCGCGGACCCGTTTCACTAACGAGTGGGAGCGCTTCCTGAAGGCGCATGCGGTTGGTGAAGACGAATCGCATATGGAGAAGGCCATCCAGGCGAGCCTGGAAAAAAGTGTGCAACCTGTTCAGAAGGCGTTGGCTGGGTTTGACGGCCTGGCAGAACGGCAATCTCAGGCCGAGCTGGAGCTGTACGTGCTCAATGATCTGGACGCTGAAACGGCTGGGTTTATCGAAGCGCTGAACAACTATTCCCAGCAGCTGACCCACGAAGCGGGCACCGCATTCAGTGAAGTGATTGCCACCCAGACCCGACTGGCGATGGCGGGCGGGGTACTGACGCTGCTGGTGCTCGGCTTGACCGTTGGGTTGGGCGTGGCCATCCGGCGTTCCATTCTGGGACCGGTGGCCCGCATCGGGGCGACGGTGTCGGCCATTGCTGAAGGTCAGACCGATGTCCGCACACACCTGTCGGGCACAGATGAGCTGGCACGACTGGCTCAGGCACTGGACGAACTGCTGGATGACCGGGTAGCGACTCTGGTACGCATCGAGAAGGAAAACGAACAGCTCAACGAATCCATTATCGAGCTGCTCGAAGGGACCTCAAAGCTGGCCGACCGCGACCTCAATACACGTCTCATCGTTCGTGAAGACATTACCGGGCCGGTTGCTGACTCCCTGAACATGGTCACGGACGCCACATCGGACGCCCTCTTGCGTATTCGCCAGATTGGTGAGCTTGTCGAAGTCTCCGGTCAGGCGGTGGCCAGCCAGAGCCAGAAGGTCAGTCAGGTCGCGGCACAGGAACGCGTGCTGGTGGAACAGATGGTCAAGCGGCTGGACATGATAGCAGCCGCCATGCGTCAGGTGTCCGAGCAGTGCCGGGCAGCCAATGCCACGGCGGAGGGCGTCTCGGCATCTACCGGGCAGGCATTCGAGACCGTGGGGAGTACCGTGCGCGCCATGGCGGAAATCCGGGACGTGATCTCCGAGACCGAAAAGCGTATCAAGCGGCTGTCTGAGCGCAGTCAGGAAATCGGCACCATCACCGACATGATTGGCAGCCTCTCCGAGCGGACGCATGTACTGGCACTTAATGCCAGTATGCAGGCGGCAGCAGCGGGTGAAGCCGGGCGCGGATTCGCTGTGGTGGCGGATGAAGTGCAGCGGCTGGCGGAAAACTCGCGCAACTCCACCGCCCAGATCAATGCGCTGGTACGCAATATTCAGTCCGAGACGGCCGCCGCCGTGGAAGCCATGAACCGTACCATCGGTCAGGTGGTGCAGGGCTCGAAGCTTGCAGAGGATGCCGGGGCGGCCATGCGTCAGACTCAGAATGTGACCAGCGGCATGGTGGAGGAAGTGGGTCAGGTTTCGGAAAGCACCGCCGCTCAGGCCGATGCGCTGGCAGAGCTGCGCAAGCAGGCCGACAAGCTCATTCGCTCCACGCGCCTGACAGACCAGGAACTGCGCCGTCAGGCGGCGCACATTGGCCGCCTCAAGTGGTCAGCCGAACACCTCAACAGGACAGTCACGCTGTTTACCTTGCCTGAGCGGGAGCTGCCTCCGCTGGAGATCGGCGCGGAGGACTCTGCCGAAGTCAGAGTGCTGGAGTCCGGGCGCGACGCCGAGGTGTCGCTCAACCGTGTGCGGCAGGCTGTTTGAGAAGAGGGGGAAGCGATCCTGATGGACACTTTGATGGAACAGCTCGAAAGCCGGTTGCCCGAACTCCTTGCGCCGTGGGAGCGGTGGCAGGCGGAAGGCAGCCCGGATGATTTCGAAGCGCTGATCGCGCCCCTGGCTGAACTGACCGGAGAGGTGCAGGATGCAGGGTTGCACCAGATGGGTGAGATTCTCGAAGTGATCTGTGTATTGCTCATGGATGCGCAGGAGACCGGGGATCGCCCGCCACCGGAGTGGTTCATGGATGTGATAAGCGTGTTGCTGGAGCTTGCTGACCGGGGGGGCGAATCGGATGAGCCCGAGTTGCTGGACGCGATTGCCACGCTCACGGGGTGTGGCCCGGACAGCACCGAAAGCGCGCCCGGTGCAGCGGGTGACCAGGCCGTTGATGATGCGACGGACATGCCCGGGCTGCCTGATCCGCCCCGTCTCACATTGCAGCCCGAGTCCACGGTGTCAGCGGATGTCTGGCGTGCTTTCCTGGAGGATACCCCCCGCCACCTTGAAGTCTTGCGTGAGGGGGTACTGGCGCTGAGTCCCGACGCGCCGGTTGATGCCTCGGTCATGCATGCTCTGGAGCGGGCAAGCCACACCATCAAGGGTGCGTCAGCCTTGGTAGGCGTGACGGCCATCAGTCAGCTGGCGCATGCGCTGGAAGACCGATTTGAGGCCGTCAAACAGGAAGGGGAGGCGTTGGGACAGGCGCAGAGTGATCTGCTGGTTGAAGCCGTGGATACCCTTGAAAGCCTCTTCGAAGCCCTGGAAACCGGCGCACCCGTGCCTTCTCATGTGAGTGTGTTGATTGGCAGATTGCGAGGCCAGAATGTGCCGGATGCATGCCCTGAAACTGATACCCCACAGCAGACAGAAGCTGCACGCTCGGCGCACCGTCCTGGCCCCCTGCACCAAGCAGGCCTGGAGGGTATTCGCATGCTTGCTGAGGAGCTGGGGGTGAATGCGGTTCGTGCCCGGGAATTGCTCCGCCGGCTGCAGGCAGACATGGCGCTGGCGCAACTGGCAGAAAACCAGCTGGATGAAGCGCGTTATGAGCTGGAGAAGCTGGTGGATACCCGCAGCATGGCGCGTGTATCCCGACCGTCTGTCGGGGAGGGCAGATTCGATGCCCTGGAGATGGATGAGTATGACGCCCTGCATCTCATGACCCGGCACACCAGTGCGCTGCTCGCCGACATGCGCGAGAAATATGGCGTGGTCAGAGAGCACCTCGGACTGATGGATACGCTTATCCGCCAGCAATCACGTCAGGTGGACAGGCTGCAGAGCGAGGTCATGGATGGGTATCGCGAACCACTGAGCCGCTTGACACCGCGCCTGGCGCGTTGTGTCAGGCAGGCCGCCCGAAGCTGTGGCAAGCAGGCACGGCTGGCAGTGGAGGGCGATGAGATCAGGGTCGACCGGCAGCTGCTGGATCAGCTTGCCGAGCCACTGATGCACTTGCTGCGCAATGCTGTGGATCATGGCCTGAATGAAACCGGTACCGTGTCGGTGCGCTACCGGTTGGCCGGACATCGGCTGTGCATCACCGTGACGGATGATGGTCCAGGCGTCGATCTGGTGAGCCTGAGAGCCCGGATCACAGCGCACGAACCGGCTGCCGGGGCGTGGGATGATGAAACCGTGCTGGCCACACTATGGCGGCCGGGCTTCAGTACCCGGGACCAGGTGACGGAATTGTCCGGCAGGGGGATCGGTATGGATGCTGTCCGGCAGGCCGTTCTCGCTCTGGGCGGGCGGGCAAGCCTGTCTCAGCCTGGGCAGGGAGGGCTTGTTGTCGAATTGGAGGTGCCGCTGCAGCGCATGACCGAGTACATGCTCGTCGTGGAAGCCGGTGGTCGGGCATATGCCTTGCGCAGTCGCGATATTTACAGGGTATTGCCGCCTGATCAACGCACCCTGATATCCTTGGGTGAGCAGTATGTCTGGACCGAAGAGGGGGAGGATTGGGTGGGCCTGGACCTGGGGCTGCGTCTGTCTGGTCAACCGGCGCCGCTGACGGAGACGTGCCAGGCACTTGTGCTGATCAGGGAGGCTGAGGGGCAATATGCGCTGGCGGTGGACCGGGTGCTGATGGGCGAGCAACTGTCGCTGCGCCCCTTGCCAGAAAGTGCGCCCCCGCTGCCCGGGCTGGCGGGACTGGCTGTTCAGGGGGATGGCAGCCTCATCCCGGTGCTTCAGCCTTATTACTGGTGTGGCGGACAACGCCGGGTAGCCTCAGGGCAGAGCCAGCCGCAGCGCCAGAGACTGCATCGCAGGACGGTTCTGGTCGTGGATGATTCCGGTTCTGTCCGCTCCACGCTCCGGGAGCTGCTGCAGGATACCGGCTACAACGTCATCACTGCCGGAGATGGGGCCGAAGCTTTGAAGGCGCTGGAGACCGGGGCGGCAGACGTCGTGCTCACGGATCTTGAAATGCCGGTGATGGATGGGCTGACCCTGACCACCAGGCTTCGCCGGGAATCGCGTCATGCCGGCCTGCCGGTGATCATGCTGACCTCTCGCAACCAGCCGCACCACCGATCCCTGGCTCAGGAGGCCGGGGTCAATGCCTATCTGACCAAACCGTTCGACGAAGATCAGTTGCTTGATACGCTTGAGGAGATGCTCGCATGTACATCACAGGGATAACCCGACAACAGGGGTGGTACGCCTTCGATATGGCGGCCGGGCGCTTTTGCGCGCCGGCCGGAGACATAGCGTACCTGGCAGGGCGTGACCAGCTGGAGCGACGAAGCGGTGTTCTCTGTCTGCCGCTGCCTGGGGGTGCCTGTCCGGTCTATCGGCTGGATGAGCAGCTGCGCGCCCACAGCGACATGGGGAAGCATCAGAGTGTTCTTGTCTTTTCTGACGAACGGGGGCCCTGCCTTGGACTGGCCAGTGATCATGTCATCAAGTTCCGGACCGCTCGCCAGCCGACAGCAGTACCGGAGTGCATGGGCGGTGGACCGGTCAGTGGACTGATATGGCAGCAAGACGCCCCGGTCTACATGATCCGGACGGAAGGGCTGATTCGTTATCTCGAGCAGGTGATTCCTCATGTCCTCATCTCCGATTACCCTGAACGCCTGGCGGGTTGACGTGGCCGGCGGCACACCGGTGCTCGTCAGCGTGCATACAGCGGCCGGTTACGAGGAGTCCATTTCGGTGTGCACCATCCCGGGCAGCAAGCCTCCGTGGCGATGTCTGGTGGCCTGGCAACGAGACTGGATTCCATTGCTCACGCTCGAAGACGTACCTTGCAACGGTGTACTTGTGCTCAACCTCTACCACACACCGGGCATGAGCCGCGTGGCCCTGCCGCTCAGTGCGCCGCCACAGCTTGTTGAACTGGACGACGCAGATTGTGAGCACTTTGATCTCGGTCAGTGCGGGTTATGGTCACCTGCGGCCATTTCTGGTGTCTGCGTGGAGGGTGAGTGCCTCCCCATTATCGATCCGGACCGTCTGGTTGGAGTGACGTTTGTGAGTCGCTGGCGGTGCGATTCAGTGTGTACCTGAGCAGCAGAAAGCCAACGATGCCGGACAGGGTGGAACCGATCAGGATGCCCAGGCGTTCATCAAAATGGCGCGCCACGCTATCCGTATTGAAGGCCAGCGAGCTGATGAACAAGCTCATGGTAAAGCCAATGCCCGCAATGATGCCGACCGCCAGCAGCATGGTCCAGTTGACACCCTTGGGTAATTTCCCGATGCCCACCAGGGCTGACAGCCGGCAGAGCAGAAAAATACCGATTGGCTTGCCCAGGAACAGCCCCAGCGCTATCCCCATGGGCACCGGATGCAGCAAGGAATCCAATCCCATATTGCCGATGACGACACCCGCGTTCGCAAAGGCAAAGACCGGCAGAATGGTGAAGCGGACGGACGCTTCGAGGTCATGAAAAATGCGGTTGAGCGGGCGGATAACCTTGCCGGATTCGGTCTTGGCGCGCATGGGAATGAAGAGAGCCAGTATGACGCCGGCCAGGGTGGCGTGAACCCCGGACTTGAGCAGCGATACCCACATCACGATTCCCACCAGAATGAAGGGGGCGATTTCGCCCTTGCCTGTCTTGTTCAGGCGCCAGAGCAGATAACAGCATGCTGCACTGATCAGCAGCGCGGTAGCCGAGAGATGATCGGTATAGAACAGGGCGATGATGATGATGGCCATCAGGTCATCCACGATGGCCAGCGTCAGAAGAAATATGCGCAGGCCGGGAGGCACCCGGTCACCGAGCAAGGCAAGCAGCCCGATGGCAAAGGCAATATCCGTTGCCGTGGGAATGGCCCAGCCCTTGCCGTGTTCAGGCGCGTCGTTGGCTATGGAAATGTACACCAGTGCGGGCACCAGCACACCGCCGATCGCACCCACGACGGGCAGGGCTGCCGTTTGCATATGTGTCAGATGCCCGCTGACAACCTCCTTCTTCAGCTCCAGGCCTACATGAAAGAAGAACACCGCCATCAGGCCATCGTTGATCCACAGCAGCAGCGGCTTGTCAATTTCCACCGGACCCACACGCACCGTGACCGGCAGATCCAGCAGCAAGTTGTACCAGTACGCCAGGGGCGTATTGGCAGCCAACAATGCTGCCATCGCCGCAAGCATCAGCAGGATACCGGTTGCAGCTTCGTCTCCCCACTTGTCGCGCAAGGCCTTGATCATCTATCGCTCCCTATTGTATTGATTGGTTCAATATGTACCTTTCTCATAGATTATGGTACAAAATCGTGAACTTACCGTATCGGAAAGGAATACTCCATGCAGCTCTTTGGTTCCACTACCAGTCCCTTTGTTCGCAAAGTCCGGGTCATCCTGGCACTCAAGCAGATTGAATACCGGTTCGAGAATACCATACCCTGGGAGGATGACAGCCCTGTTCATCAGCTCAATCCTCTGAGCAAGGTGCCCGTCCTGCGTGATCCGGGTGGCCAGATCTGGTATGACTCTGCACTGATCGCGGACCTGCTGGACACACGCTATCCGGAGGCGCGACTGATCCCGGAGGATCCGGAACTGCGCTTGCTGGACCGCCAGTATCAGGTGCTGGCAGACGGTATTTGTGATGCCGGCGTGCTGATCTTTCTGGAGCGAAAGCGCGACCCCGCGCAGCAAAATCCTGCATGGATTGCCCGACAGGAGAAAAAGATTGAGAAGGGGATCGATGCGTTGGCTGACCGGCTCGAGAACCGGGCGTTTCTGGCCGCAGAGAAGATGACGGTGGCCGATATTGCTGCGCTGTGCACACTCGAGTGGCTGGATATCCGCGCCGGCATGGGCAGCTGGAAGGCGGCCCACCCCAAACTGGCGGACTGGGTCGCCAGGCATACCGCCGAGGCGCCCTTTGCCTCAACCCGTCCACAGGCCTGAACGCTCCGGGCGTATGCGGGTCAGCGATAGACGTCGATGCTGATCCGCGCCTCAATGCCTCGCTCGCGGAAACTGACCATCAATTCTTCCGCGACCCGCTGGGCTACATGACGCTGGATCAGGGCAGGGGAAACCTTGCCCAGCACGCCACCCACGCTGGACTCGGACCGTGCCACCTGAAGCGGGTTGAGCAATTCCACATGCAGTACGGGGGGCGCTTCACCGTGTTCGGAAACGGTTCGGATTTCGATGCCCCGTTGCATCAGCCGGCGGATCTGCGTGACCTGAATGGCCACGTAGATCAGCACGACAAGCCCGGGTACCAGGGCCAGAGAGGTGAGTGTCATGCCGTGCCGCTCTTCCTGCGCGAACGCCCTTTCTTGCGAGTCGTGGCCGATGTGATCCCGGCGGCGGCTTCCAGTTCCAGCAGGCCATTCTCC
Organism: Gammaproteobacteria bacterium; assembly: GCA_003695085.1. GTDB lineage: Bacteria > Pseudomonadota > Gammaproteobacteria > Pseudomonadales > Oleiphilaceae > Thermohahella. The sequence continues at coordinate 22,317 of RFIV01000126.1, read as the reverse complement.
AGATAGTCCAGAAGCCGCTGGAGGCTGGGCAGCGTCCGTCGGCAGCCGATCAGGCCAAACTCCAGTTGGTCCGCATAGCTCGTCAGCGTGATGTTCAGTGCCATCCGATCCAGCACGATGGAGACCGGATACATGCCCTGCAGGCGTGCGCCGTTCCAGTACAGTGGCTCGCGCGGGCCGGGTACATTGGAAATGATGACATTGAACGTCTGCAGCTTGGGCACCATGCCCGTGAGCAACTGAATCCCCGCAGGTGCCAGGGTCAGCGCCGTGTAATTGACAATCTCGGCGGGGGTCATCGATGCAAAGCGATCCTTGCAGGCCTGGATCGAATCCTGAATCGCCAGCAGCCGTGCCGCCGGATCTTCGATGTGCGTGGCCAGACTGGTAATGATCATGCCGATCTGATTGCCGCCGATGCCATCGTCCTGGCGCAGGTTCATCGGCACCATGGCGACCAGTGGCTTCTCCGGCAACGCATTCTGACTGAGCAGATAGGCGCGCAGTGCGCTCGCACATTGAGCCAGAACCACATCATTGAGCGTGGCATCAAAGGCCTTGCCGATGGTCTTGAGACGCTCCAGAGACCATGACTGAGCCGCGAAACGGCGGGAGCCGGTAATTTTCTGGTTGAGAATGCAGGGGGGCGCATCGTAGAGCAAGCCGTAGTCGGGGTGCTCCTGTGCATCACGGATCGTTCGGTACAGTGCCGAGACAACTCCTGGAATGGTGGACACCTGTTCAGTCACATCCTCCAGCAGGTGGCGCAGGGAGCCAATGACATCCGTCGGCATGACCGGACCCTCGTGGGGCTTGCGGGTCATGTTCTGCGCCCAGGGGGGCGGCATGTTGCGCTGATTCGGGTTGGTGGACAATGCCCGCTGCGCCATGCGCATGGCCGAGACGCCGTCGGTCAGGCTGTGATGGATTTTCGAGTACAGCGCGAAGCGGCGGTCCTGAAAACCCTCGATCAGGTGGGCCTGCCAGAGGGGGCGCTCGCGATCCATCAGGTGGCTGTGCTCGGCAGAGACCAGCGCCAGCAGCTCCCGGATGCGGCCGGGCTTGGGCAGGGCTTCATGGCGGAAATGGTGCTCAAGGTCGAATTGCGGATCCTTGCCCCAATAGAACCGCCCCCAACGGCTGTACAGGCGCTTGTCAAAGGGCGCCGTGGGCTGGGTGAAGGCCTTGCAGAAATCTGCCAGCTCGGTGACGTATTCCGGCCCGGCCTCTTCGGGGAATTCGAACAGCTGCAGACCCGCCACATGCATGGGTTGCTGGCGGCGTTCCAGCCAGAGAAAGATCTGGTCAACAAGACTGAGCGGTTTCAACGGGTGACTCCTTGAATTGTCCCGGATTGTCATTATAGGTGTGTCCGGACACTTTAAGAGAAGCCTTGGCAAATGCCAACTCCCGCCCGCGCGGTCTTGTCCGTTTTGTGTCGTGGTTAGTGTCCGGCGCTGGCGGGCGCAGGTGTGCCGGGAGGCAGGCGGACCAACCAGACAGCCGGCATCAGCGCGAGGAAGACCAGCGCCAACCCCCGGAAGCCGGTGCTGAAAGCCTGAAGCTGTCCTTGCGCTGTCCAGCGCAGATCGATCAGGGCCAGGGCGCGGGTGTCGTTGCCGACCAGAGAGCGGATGTCAGCCAGATGGGCATGCCACAGGGGGGAGGTCGGTGCGGCATGGGCTGCAAAGTGCACGTGATCCATGGTGGTGATCCGCGTCAGAAACGTCACGAGGATGGCAATGCCCACTGCACCCCCCAGGTTGCGCATGAACGCCATCATGGCCGAAGCCTGGTTGGTCGCACCTTCCGGAAGCCCGCTGAACCCGACGGTCGTGGTGGGGATAAAGAGAAAGGCCAGGCCCGATGCCTGCCAGACGCGCAGCCACATCAACTGCTCATGCGAGATTTCAAGTGTCAGATTGCCCAGTGTCCACAAGGCACCGGCAGTACACAGGAGTCCCAGTGTAATCAGCACGCGAGGATCGGTCTTGCCAGCCAGTCGGCCGACAACCGGCATCATCAGCATCAGCGCCACGCCGCCGGGAGACAGGACCAGACCGGCATCCAGCGCTGTATAGCCCAGCAAAAGCTGCATGAACAGGGGCATCATGGCGGTTGAGCCCATCAGGATGGCCCCCAGAAAGAACATGATCAGGTTGGCCAGTGCGTAATTGCGGTGGCGGAAAAGCGACAGGTCAATGATGGGGTGGGGTTGTGACAGGGCCCGGGCGATGTAATAGCTCCCCGCCAGCACAAAGAGCACCGACATGGTCATGATGACGTTCGAGGCGAACCAGTCCTCCGTCTGGCCCCGGTCGAGCACGTACTGCAGCGCCCCCAGTGACAGGCTGATCAGAGCAAACCCCATGAAGTCCACGGGCTTGCGGTTCTCGGGAGATGGCGTGCCGCTGTCCGGCAGATAGCGGCGCAAGAGGGCCAGCAGGATGAATCCCACCGGGACATTGATCAGAAAAATCCAGTGCCAGCTGAACGTATCGGTGATCCAACCCCCCAACGCCGGCCCGATGGCGGGTGCCGCGACCACGGCAATGCCATAGACCGCAAAGGCCATGCCATGCCGGGCGACCGGAAAGACATCGGCCAGAATAGCCTGGGACACCGGTTGCAACGCACCGCCAGTCAGCCCCTGTACGGTTCTGAAGAAGATCAGGGCTTCCAGCGACGGGGCCAGACCACACGCCAGAGAGGCCAGGGTGAAGCCCAGAATGCACGCGCTGAAGAATCGCGTGCGGCCAAAGTATTCTGACATCCACCCTGAAACAGGCAGTGCAATGGCATTGGTGATGAGGTAGGCGGTCAGAATCCAGGTGGATTCCTCCGGGCTGGCCCCCAGATTGCCGGCAATGTGTTGCAGCGACACATTGGCAATGGAGATGTCGAGCACCTCCATGAACGCTGCGATCGCCACCAGCGGGGCGATCAGCCAGGGGTTAGTGGCGGTCATCGCCGGTATGCACCGTCACGTGTGCTGAAAGGCCCGGGGCCAGAGACAGGCCTTCCGGCAGCGAATCCAGTACCAGGCGCACGGGCACCCTCTGGGTGACCTTGACGAAGTTGCCTGTGGCATTTTCGGGGGGAAGGACACTGAACCGCGCACCTGTCCCGGGTTGAATGGAGTCGACATGCCCTGTGAAGTGAACATCGGGATACCGGTCCAGCCGGATTTCGGCGGGCTGACCGGGGATCACACGTGTCAGCTGGGTCTCCTTGAAATTGGCTTCGATCCAGGGCGTTCCGGAGACCAGAATGGCCACGGGGGTAGCGGGGGAGACCTGGTTGCCCGGGCGGGTGTCCACATGGGTTACGGTGCCGTCAGCCGGTGCACGGATCTCGGTATCAGCCAGCCGGAGCTGGGCCTCGGCCAGCGCCACTTCGGCCGCCTGACGTTGCCCCCGGGCCTCCTCGATGCGGGCTTCGAGTACCGGAATCTGCAGCGCCCGGGCAGTCAGTGTCTCCAGGTCGATTTCCGCCTGATGCACGCGGGCATTCTGAACCGCCACGGCTGCGTCCTGAGACGTCAGCTGGGCCTGCAGGGAGGCGACCCGGGTTTCCGCCTGATCCAGCTGCTGTTGAGATACCTGCTTGCGTTGGGCCAGCGTGCGAAATCGGTTGGCATCTCGCCGGGCCAGCGCCAGTTCGGACCGGGTGCGGGCCAGACTGGCCTGCTCTGCCGCCAGTGCCGCCTGGGCGACAGCCAGTGCCTGACTCAGCCTTGCCCGGTCAGCCTCAAGCGTTGCCTTGAACTGACTGAGGGCATGCCGGGCCTCCTGCTCCTTGCTGCGAGCTTGCCCCAGACCTGCTTCCGCCTTGCTGACCGCCAGTTTTTGCGGTTGTGGATCCAGCCGGATGAGGAGTGTACCCGCTTTCACAGTCTGATTGTCCGTGACCCGGACCTCCAGTACCTGACCACTGATGCGCGGAGCCAGAAAAGCGACATCCTGCTCAACAAAAGCATCCTCGGTGGAGACTTCGTCACGATGCCACCAGGCATACCCGCCAAGGGTCAGACCGGCTGTCAGGAATACAAGAGTCAGTTTGCGCACTGGAGTCATGGCGTGGATTCACTTTGAAAACTAAACGGTTCAGTTTAGAATTGACGAAAACCTTCACTGAGTCAATAGTGCGATGGCCCTCAGCGCTGAACGTCGTCAACGTATTCTCGATGCCGCCACGGATGTGTTTTGTCAGAGTGGATTCGGCCGCGCCAGCATGGATGCCGTTGCCCGCGGAGCCGGCGTATCCAAGGCCACCCTGTATAATCATTTTGCATCCAAGGACGTTCTGTTTCAGGCAGTGGTGGAGCAGGTCAGCGGGCGCTTCATCGCCGGTATTGACACGCCCGGACGGAAGGATCAACCGATCCGGCAATCCCTGGAAGAAATCGGGCGGGAGTTTCTGGCCATGTTGCTGGATGCGCGCAATCTCGCCGCCGTGCGTCTCATCATCGGAGAGGTGCAGGGCAATCCCGAAGTCGGGCAGAAGTTTTACCACGCCGGCCCCGAGAAAGCCCTGAAGGCACTGGAAGCCTTTTTTGTATCCCGCCGTGAAGCCGGCGAGTGGACCGCCAGTGATCCGCAGCGGTCAGCTCGGGACTATGTGGCTGTGCTCAGGGGGAATCTGTTCTGGCGAGCGCTGCTGGGACTGCCCGTTGACTCCACGACCGTGGAGCGCCACGTCAGGCAGGCTGTATCGCTGTTTCTGCGCGCACACGGGGTTGAAGGCTGAGCAGGACGCGGGCCCAAAGGGCTGCCAACATCCAGCACAGGGCCGCGGTGGTCAGGTCGTGGCTGAGAAAGTGTGCACCACGCACCTGTTGATCCACGCCCAGAACGAGACCCAGCACCACCGGGACGGCCAGTGCCTTCCACTGCAAGGCCGGGCGGAGGCTGCGGGCCAGAAAGTAGAGGCTGAAAAACGCATAGCCGGCGCTGGCGTGACCGGCGGGAAAGGCGTGACCGAACGGAGCCCCCTTGGGTACCGGATCGAACAGGCGCAGATGAGGCAACTCTCCTCCGAAAAGTGTGACATCCCAGGGGGTATAGAGGTGCGTGACGGATTTCAATGCCGCCACCACAATGGGACCGGAAAGCGACGCCAGCAACAGGTAGCCCCAGTAGCGGCGGTGGGATGCCAGGCCGGGTCGCACCAGTGAGGCCAGCCACCCCAGCAGCATGCCGACGCCCACAGCGGTGATCAGCCGGCGGGCATCCGTATGCAGCAGTGTGCTGGTCAGCCAGGTATCCCGCCAGGGCCAGGTGCCGGACGTTGCATCATAGAAATGACTTGCCAGCCAGACATCCAGACCCGAGTATTGGCTGCTGACAGCCAGTACCAGCAGTGTGACAGGCACCCCCCAGTCAGATGTACGCATGGCAACTCCCGTGATTTCAGGCCGTGATAGCCGCAGAGTATGGGAGATGAAACTTAACGCTGCCTTAAGCGACGGTTTCTCCCTCTTTCACACACAAGTGCAACCACGTTTCCAGCCCGGGCGAACGAAATTTCTGCTTGTGCAGGATGAAGTAGAGCTGGCGTGACAGGTCGCGCCCGGGAACGGAAAGGGGGACCAGCGAGCCCCGGGCAAAGGCTTCTTCCAGTGTCAGGCGGGACAGGCAACTGATGCCCAGCCCGGCCTCCACGGCGCGCTTGATGGCTTCCGTATGCTGAAGCTGCAGCACGATGTTCAGGTTGGGCAGCAGTCCATGCATGGCATGTTCGAAAGCCTGGCGTGTGCCGGACCCCGGTTCGCGCATGATCCACTGGGCACTGACCAGATCATCATCCGAGAGCGTTGCCTGCCGGGCAAGCGGGTGATCCGGCGCGCAAAACACTACCAGCTCATCCGGGCGCCAGGGAATGACGTCCAGCTCCGGCGCATGGATCTCGCCCTCGATCATGCCCAGGTCAAGCTCGAAGTTCAGCACTTTTGCCGCAATGTGCTCGGTATTGTCCACCTCCAGATCAATTTTGAGAGGCAGGCGCTTTTTCAGCAGGCGGGCCAGAATCCGCACAGCCAGATAGTTGCCGATGGACAGGGTGGCTCCCACTTTCAACGTGCCGGTCTGGGTATGTGAGCGCAGGGCCCCATCCAGAGCGATGGCCTGATCCAGCAGCGCCTGCGCCCGGGGTCGGAAATTGCGCCCCTGTTCGTTCAGAATCAGACGCTTGCCCTTGCGGTCAAAAAGCCGCACGTCATAGAGCTGTTCAAGCTCCTTGAGGGCTGCGCTGGCAGCGGATTGTGACAGCCCGACTTCGCGGGCGGCGCGGGATATGTTCTGGTGATGCGCTGTCGCGACGAAGACCTGAAGTTGGCGAAGCGTGAATCGTATATTCATAAATTCGATAAGATTTAGGATTAATATTGATTTCATCATGATATGGGTGAAATGTACACTGCCTTCATGATGATTGAAGGAGGTAGACATGGCGGGCTTTCTCACCGAGACCGTGACGCACGTTCATCACTGGAACGACACACTGTTCAGCTTTCGTACCACACGCGCACAAGGTCTGCGTTTTCGCAACGGCCAGTTTGTGATGATCGGGCTGGAAACCGAAAGCCGGCCGATCATGCGTGCCTACAGCATCGCCAGTGCCAACTATGAAGAGGAAATGGAGTTTTTCAGCATCAAGGTGCCGGATGGTGCTCTGACCTCGCGTCTGCAGAAAATACAGCCGGGCGACCAGATCAAGGTGAGCAAGAAGCCCACGGGCACGCTGCTGGTGGACGATCTGCTGCCGGGGCGCAATCTCTATCTGCTCAGCACCGGCACCGGCCTGGCACCGTTCATGAGCATCATCAAGGATCCGGAAACCTATGAGCGCTTTGATAAGGTCATCCTGACGCATGGCGTGCGCTATGTGTCCGAGCTGGCCTACCGGGACCTCATTCTCAATGAGCTGCCGAACAACGCGTACTTCGGTGAGCAGGTGCGTGATCAGCTGGTCTATTACCCCACCGTGACGCGTGAAGCCTTCGAGCGCACGGGGCGGTTGACGGATCTCTTCACCACCGGGCAGCTCTTCAGTGAAGTGGGGCTGCCGGAGCCCAACCACGAGGATGATCGTTTCATGATCTGTGGCAGTCCCTCCATGCTGCAGGACTTTGTGAGTATTCTCGATGCGCGCGACTTTCGCATGACGCAGCAGGGGGAACTCGGCCACTACGTGATTGAAAGAGCCTTTGTGGAAAGCTGATCCGGCACGTTGTGCGGCGGCATGAGCGCCCGCCTGTCGCTATTCGGGCGTGCCCGTGACTCAAAAGGTCACCGGCAATGAACAGAAAAATCATTGGCGCCCCGGACCGGAGTTGTCAGACTGCAAACAGGACAACAACAAGATCCGAGGTAGCCATGATTCCCCGTACACTGTTTGATGCTGATCACGAAGGTTTTCGCGACGCGTTCCGCAAGTTTCTGGAACAGGAAGCCGTCCCCTTTCATGATGCCTGGGAAGAGGCCGGTCAGGTCAGCCGGGCCCTGTGGGAAAAAGCCGGAGAAATGGGCTTTCTGTGCCCGACGCTGCCGGAGGCCTATGGCGGGGTCGGGGTCGACTTTCGCTTTTCCGCTGTCATCATCGAGGAGCTGGCCAGGCTCGGGCTGTCGGGTATCGGTTTTGCCCTGCATTCGGATATCGTCGCCCCCTATATCCTGCACTATGGCAGTGAGGCGCTGAAGCAGAAGTACCTGCCCAGGCTGGCACGGGGCGAGATGATCGGGGCCATTGCCATGACAGAGCCCGGGGCCGGTTCGGACCTGCAGGGTGTCAAGACCACCGCCATCGATCAGGGCGATCATTACCTGCTCAACGGCTCCAAGACCTTCATTACCAACGGGCAGATGGCCGACCTTGTAATCGTGGTGGCCAAGACCGACCCCGCCGAAGGTGCCAGGGGCACAACGTTGCTGGTGGTCGAAGCGGCTTCCGAGGGGTTCTCCAGGGGGCGCAACCTCAAGAAAGTGGGCATGAAGGCGCAGGATACGTCCGAACTTTTCTTTCAGGACGTCAAGGTCCCCAAGGAGAACGTGCTGGGTGCAGAAGGCCAGGGCTTCATTCAGCTCATGCAGGAACTGCCGCAGGAGCGTCTGTTGGTCGGCATCACCGCGATGGCGGCCTGTGAGGCCGCACTCGACTGGACGATTCAGTATTGCAAGGAGCGCAAGGCCTTCGGCAAGCCTGTCATGGCCTTCCAGAACACGCGCTTCAAGCTGGCGGAACTGAAGGCCGAGATAACCGCCGGGCGGGTGTTTCTTGACCGGTGCCTGGAATTGCATCTGGAGAAGAAACTGGATGTGCCCACGGCAGCCATGCTCAAGCAGTGGACTACGGATCTTCAGTGCAAGGTCATGGACGAGTGCGTGCAGCTGCACGGTGGGTATGGCTACATGTGGGAGTATCCCATTGCGCGGGCCTGGGCCGACTCGCGGGTTCAGAAAATTTACGCCGGTACGAACGAGATCATGAAGGAGATCGTTGCCCGGTCGCTGTGATGTGACCAAAGACGTGTGGCGAAGCGCGTCAGGCTGAAGTAGACTTGAATCCAAACTTCTGCCAGGGGTTAAGGGAATGACAGGCTCCAATACACTTTCCATCCCGGTCTACGAACGCATGAAACGCTTTGCCACGCTGGCGCGTCTTTCGGACGAGCAGCGCGTGGTGTTGTCAGCGCGCGCCGAGTTCCGGCGCTATCCAAGAGGCACGTTGATTCTCAGGCGAGGCAGTCGCGACGCGTTTGACTATTTCCTCTGGGAAGGCAGCCTGAGATTGCGTGCTCAGGATGGGCGTGAGGTACAGGTTACCCCCGAATCCCGTGCGGCGGCGCAGGCGATCGCACACCTGCAACCACGCCAGTACGACGTGATCGCGGACGCTGAAACCGTCCTGTTGCTCGTTGACCAGGCCACGCTGGCCCAGATGATCCGTGAGGCGCCCCGCGATGACTACGACATGGTCAGCGATACGTCGGGAGAGGACCCGGCCTATGAGTTGCTGGCGGAGCTGCAGGAAGCGCTGAAGCACAATACGCTGCGCTTGCCCAGTTTGCCGGATCTGGCGTTTCAGATTCGCCAGGCCGCAGATCAGTCTGATTGTTCGGTGGAGAGTCTGGCACAGCTGATCATGCGTGACCCGGCCATGACGGCCAAGCTGATCCGGGTTGCAAACAGCCCGCTGTTCCGGGGATTTCGCGAGATAGAATCCTGCAAGGATGCTCTGGTACGCCTGGGGCTGGATGCCACGCGGCAGCTGGTCACCATCTACAGCCTGCGAGAACTCTTCGAATCATCGCACCCGGAGTTGCGGCAGCGCATGCAAGACCTGTGGTTGCACAGTGTCGAGGTGGCGTCCATCGCTGGCGTACTGGCACGCATGACGCCGGGACTGAGCCGTGAGCGCGCAATCCTGGCTGGAATCATTCATGATATCGGGGCCATCCCGCTGCTCATGTATGCCGAATCCCATCAGGATGTGGCAGATAACCCGGAGCTTCTGGATCGGTTGCTGGGTGAAACCAAGGCCGAGATTGGTGTGGCCGTGCTGGAAAGGTGGGGCTTTGCCGGCGATCTCATAGAAGTTGTTGCACATGGTGAAGACTGGTCCTGGGAGTCAGGCCAGGACTCGCCCACCTATGCCGATGCCATCATTATTGCTCAGCTGCATCATGCGATTGGCCATCCCCAGCCGGGGATGCCGCCCATGGACAGTGTGCCGGCTTTTCGCAAGCTGGCGCTGGGCGAACTGACCCCCCAGCGCAGTCTGCAGGTTCTGCAAATGGCTGAAGAAGAAATTCAGGCCATTCGTCAATCGCTCAAGCTATGACCGAGCGCCGACAGATGGGGCTGAAGCGGACAGCCATTGATGTACCGGAATGGACAGATTTCGTGTATCCGGTGCATATTGAGTCGCGGCACATCAATGATGCGGGCCACATGGCCTTTACCACCGTCCCCGAGTTGCTGGACCGGACACGCCGTGCCTGGTTTGATCATCTGGGGCTGGATGAGCAGCACCTGGACGGTGTGGGGGTGATTGTCGCAGACCTTCAGGTGATCTATTGCAGCGAGGGGCATGAAGGGGAAACGCTGGCAGTGGCCATGAGTGTGGCAGATGTCTCGCAGCGCAGCTGCCAGATCATCTATCGTTTGACCGAGCGCAGTTCCGGTCGCGAGGTGGCTCGGGCGCGTACAGCCCTGGTGTTCTTCGACTACACACGCAAGCAGCCAGCCCACATGCCGGATTGCGTACGGTCAAAACTGGAATGCGATGGCGCCATATAACGCAAGTGTTGCCGGCAGGCGAACGACTGCATACAGCACCCAGGCCACCCCGGTTGCGCCAAGCAACCGCAGCCACACGTGGGATGGCCACAGGGGGCGGCGATCCCAGGGGCTGAACAGAACGCGTGCACAGGCTACGATAAACAGCCCCCAGAACCAGCCTGCAACGACATCTGTCCACCAGTGCACACCCAATGCAATCCGCGTCAGGCCTGTCAGCAAGGGGATGCAGGCTGCCACGGCGTAGATGCGCCAGCGATGTTCTGAAGCCTGTTCGCGGGCAATAAAGCTGGCCAGCAGGCCTGCCCAGACGGTGGCACCTGCTGCGTGACCACTGGGGAAGGCCGCACTTTCCAGGGGCGCGCCCTCGGGCCTGGGGATGGCCAGCCAGACCTTCAGCAGTGTGGTCGTGGCATGGGTCGCAATGCCCGCGACCAGGACTGTAACGACCGCTGCCCGGTGCTTTGCTGCCAGCCACAGCGTCGCCACCATGAGGCCAAAGGCCACATACAGCCAGGCAGGGTCGCCGAGCGTCGTGAACAGCGCGGCCGCTGCCCGCAGCATGGGTGTGTCGATTTGCTGAAACCAGTCTGCGACCCAGTGGTTCCAGTTCCAAATGCGATGCCCGTGTGACACCAGCAGCGCCAGCAAGGCAAAGGCAGCCGGGCTGAAAATGGCCAGAAGCAGGGAGGGAAGGGGGTACTCTCGCTGTCCGTGACGCTCGCTGGCCATGCGTTGAAGCCAGAGCCGGGTGAGGGCCGAGCGCCGTCCATGCTTTTCCAGCCAGTCATACAGGCGCCCCTGTGGTCGCACATGCCAGTGGAGCCAGGAAAACAGCGCCGCCAGACCGGCCAGGATCGCCACGAGCAGGAGCAGCGTTGGGTAGAAGCCTTCCGGTACTTCCCGCTCGTCACCGAGTGACAGGCCGATACCGTAGCCAGGCAGCAGATAGAGCGGCGCCCAGCCCAGCGCGGAGATCAGGTTGAATACCAGAAAGCGTGTGCCGGACATGCCCATCATGCCGGCAATCAGAGGAATGATGGCGCGCAGCGGCCCTACGAAGCGCCCGATCAGGATGCTCTTGCCTCCGTGGTCACGAAAGAAGGCTTCTCCCTGGTCAAGGAGTTTCGGGTAGCGGCTGAGCGGCCAGAGTGTACGAATACGCTCGTGAAAGAGCCGCCCGAGCAGGAAACTGATGCCGTCACCCAGCAACGCGCCGATCACGCCGGCCATCAGCACCTGCCAGATCGGGATGCCGACACTGCCGGCAACCCCGCTCGCACCCAGCAGAAGTACCACGCCGGGTACGATCATGCCCGCAATGGCAAGCGACTCGATCATGGAAAGCAGCAGAATACCCAGAACGAGACCGTCCGGATTTGCCGCCATCCATGCCAGGACTGATTCGCTCAGGCTCATTGCGCGGTCGGGCTCACGTACTGTCCCAGTTGTACGCGATTGTGGCCGCTGGCCTGTGCCTGTTGCAGCGCGAGGTCGACAATGTCACGCAGAGTCTGATCCTCCGTCAGACCCGGCGGGCGTGTGAAGCATCCCACGCTGACGGTTGCGGAATGCACTTCCGGCCAGTCAGCCTCCTCGGCCATGCGCCGAATGCGTTCGGCAATGACCAGCAGCCCTTCTTCCGGCGTGTTGGGCAGCACCAGATAGAAGCGCCCGTTGCCAGCGGCGTACAGACTGTCGCCGGCGCGAATCATGTCCTGCAGCTTGCGGGCGAGTGCCACGACCACATCCTGCGCGGTATTGGGGCCATGCACATCCAGCAACTGATCAAAATAGTCCAGCTCGAGCACGATGAGCGACAAGGGGTGGCCGGTCGTCTCCGAACGCGATACCTCCTGCTTGAGCGTGAAATCCAGGTGCCTCAGGTTATAGGCGCCCGTCGCGGCATCATGATGGGTCTGGTCCACGTAGTAACGCGTCTTGTGATGATACAGATAGGCGTACATCCCAGCGAGTCCGGCCAGCAAGGCATAGCTGGTGGCATACCGGATGCTGTCGTAGAAGCCGGCTTGCCAGCCCAGTGCCACGGCGGTCAGCACCAGTGTGATCGCATTCAGCCGAAAAGCCGTTTTCAGTGGCAGCAGAATGAAACTGAGCAGTGCCAGCACATAGGTCCAGTGGGCGGCAGCGTCAAACCCGATGCCCACAAGATAGAGCGAAGCCAGCAACGCCAGCGCCAGCAAGGTAACGTGCACCTGTTCATGATGGGGTCGATTGCGCAGCCACCAGCTGAGCGCTGCGCCCGTTGCCCAGGCCGGCACCATCAGCAGTCCGATATAAAATGCATCATATAGCCCGTAGCGGACGTTCTGCAGTGCCATCAGAATGGCGAGTGCAGCCATGCCCAGATACAGCACGACCTGGGTGCGGGCGCGGAGCAGATTCTCATTCAGCACGTGCATGGGACACCTCCTCTGCATCGACGTCCGTCTCTCCCAGCTCATCGAAGGACAGGCTCTGATTGCGACCGCTGGCCCGGGCGCGCTCAAGTGTATGCAGCGCGTTGCGAATCAGGCTGGCTGCATCATCCCCCGCATTGAGCGTGACAACCCCGATGCTGGCCGAAACGGGCTGACCTTCCTGCTCAAACACCTCCCGAACCGCCTTGCGCAGTCTGGAGCTGGTTTTCAGTGCCGCCCTGGAGCCGGTATGGGGAAGAATGATGACAAACCGGTCATCGTCATACCGGTAATAACTGTCAAAAAGTCGAAGCGCACCGTGCAGCACGCGCCCCAGTCGGTGGAGCAGCAGATCCAGCGCCTCGTTGTCCATACCTTCAGCGGACGCCCGGTCGATCCCCAGTGCCAGCACGGACAGATCGGTGCCCTCGCGCTCACTGCGCTGGATTTCCTTCTCCAGGTCCTGTACCAGATACTCACGGGTCAGTGCCAGCGTCAGGTTGTCCGTCTTGCGCAGGGGTTTGAGCTGTTGTTCGCGTATTTCGCGCAGGTAGACGAAGGCAACCGTTATCATCAGCGTCGCCAGATAGGTGAAGAAGATCTGAATCCTGGCCTCACCGTGATAGAGCAGGATCAGTCCTGTCGCCAGTGCCACCGAGTAGCCCGTGGCAACCCAGGTGGCGGGCCTCAGGGGATAGACCAGAAAGGCCACCAGTGGTACCAGATAGCTCCAGTGCTCGGCGTGACCCGGGTAGCGCAGGCTCACAAGCGTCAGGCCCACGAGCAGCGCCATGGAAAGGTGTGTCAGCCAGCGTGCCTGCGCAGGCCGGTCATGTGTCTGTGCCCAGCCATTGAGCATCAGCAACAGGCCAAACAGGGCAGCAGCCAGCGCCATGGGAATCCGCGAGGACAACAGGCTACCCAGTGCCAGCGCCAGCATGACCCACGCTGCCAGCCGGTAAACGCGTGCACGCAGCTGGTCGTTCAGTTCAATCGGTGTCATCATCCCTGCCAAATAGCCTTTGAGGCTTTTGTTTTAGTCAGTTACGCCCAGTATAATACCCCGAACGCCGTTTCGTCAGTGTCTGACGAACAGAAATCAAGCAAGAGGTACGCTGCGGGAATGGAAATAGAACAGTACATGCATGATGTGGGGCGTCAGGCCCGTGCGGCTTCGCGACGCATGGCCCGGGCGACCACGGGTGAGAAGAACGCTGCTCTGCTGGCCATCGCACGGGCGCTGGAGGCGTCTCGGGAGGCGCTGGCCGAGGCCAACCGCAAGGACCTGGAAGCCGGTCGGGCCAACGGGCTGGATGCCGCCATGCTCGACAGGCTCGAACTGACGCCCGCGCGCATTGATACCATGATCGAAGGCCTGCATCAGGTCGCGGCGCTGCCGGATCCGGTAGGCGAGATCACCGACATGAACTACAGGCCAACCGGTATTCAGGTCGGCAAGATGAGAGTGCCGCTGGGTGTCATCGGTATCATCTACGAATCGCGTCCCAATGTAACCATCGAAGCCGCCAGCCTGTGCCTGAAGGCCGGGAATGCCACGGTGCTGAGGGGCGGAAGCGAAGCCATTCATTCCAACCAGGCCATCGCAGCGTGTGTGTCCCGGGGGTTGCAGGAGGCCGGTCTGCCGGAAGAGGCAGTGCAGGTGATCAAGACCACCGATCGCGCCGCGGTGGGGCACCTCATCACGATGCCCGAATATGTGGATGTGATTGTGCCGCGCGGAGGCAAGGGACTCATCGAGCGGATCAGTCAGGAAGCCAGGGTGCCGGTCATCAAGCACCTGGACGGCATCTGCCATGTGTACATTGATGCACAGGCTGACCTGAACAAGGCAGAGGCCATTGCATTCAATGCCAAGACGCATCGCTACGGGGTGTGCAACGCGATGGAAACCCTGCTGGTGCATGCGGATGTTGCCCCGCATATACTGCCGCGTCTGGCGTCCCTTTACGCAGAAAAGGGCGTGGAACTGCGCGGGTGTGAGCGTACGCGTGCGCTGATCGATGCCAAGGTTGCGACCGAGGAAGACTGGGGAACCGAATATCTCGGTCCGGTGCTGGCCATTCGGGTTGTGGATAGCCTGGATGAGGCCATTGAGCACATCAACACCTGGGGATCCCACCATACGGACGCGATTGTGACCGAGAGTTACACGCTGGCGCGACGTTTTCTGGCTGAGGTCGACTCCAGCTCCGTCATGGTCAACGCATCCACGCGGTTTGCAGACGGATTCGAGTACGGTCTGGGCGCGGAAATCGGCATTTCTACCGACAAGATCCATGCCCGTGGCCCTGTGGGGCTGGAAGGCCTGACGTCGCAAAAGTACGTGGTGTTCGGAGACGGCCACATTCGTGAGTGAGCCGCCGGTCAGGCTGCTGTATGGCGGCACGTTTGATCCCGTGCACCATGCGCATCTGCGCAATGCACTGGAAGCGCGGGATTGGCTGGCGAGGCTGGCCGGGGTGCATGCGTCAGAGGTGCCTCTCTATCTGATTCCCTGCGCTCGCCCGGGGCATCGTGATGCGCCCGGGGCCTCTGCGGAACAGCGTGTGGAGATGCTCAGGCTGGCTCTGGAGGGCCTGCCAGCGGCGCACGTTGATACACGCGAGCTGACCCGCAGCGGCGCCTCGTGGACGGTGGACACCCTGTTGAGCTGGCGAGAAGATATTGGCAGGGATGCGCCGTTGGTGCTGCTCATGGGGCGGGATGCCTTTCGGGGATTGGCTTCGTGGCATCGCTGGTTGGAAATTGTCCAGCTGGCCCATATAATGATCATGAACCGCCCGTTTGAGGACACGCCCTTTTCAGGACAGGTAGCCACACTCTTGAGTGAACACCAGACCGATCAGCCTCACGACCTTCTGAGTGCTCCCGCCGGGCGGATTATCGAGCGCACTTTTCGATTGCTGGATATTTCCGCCAGTGAAATACGGGCGTCCGTTCAGTCGGGCGTATCCGTCCGTTATCTTGTGCCTGAGAAAGTGCAGGCCTACATCGAGTATCACGCCCTGTATCGGGATTGATGCCCTCATTTCATGAAAGCCCACTATTGAAACCGGAGCCTATGCAAGCCAACGAATTGAAAGACCTCGTCGTCCGCGCACTGGAAGACATGAAAGCCAAGGATATTCAGATTCTGGATGTTCAGGATCGAACAAGTGTCACGGATTTCATGGTGATCGCCAGCGGAACGTCCAATCGTCACGTCAAATCGATCGCCGACAATGTTGTTCAGGAAGCCAAGGACGCAGGACTTCGCGCCCAGGGTGTGGAAGGGGGTGGCAGCTCCGACTGGATTCTGGTGGACCTGGGCGATGTCGTGGTGCATGTCATGATGCCGGCGGCTCGCGAGTTTTACGATCTGGAGCGCTTCTGGGCTGAGGCGCCGGCCGGAGAAGCCCCGGAACACCTTCAGACTGCTGGTCACTGAGTCATGCGAATTCGTCTGCTTGCCGTGGGCGAGCGGATGCCCGCCTGGGTCGAGACCGGCTTCGCCGAGTATCGCAAGCGCATGCCACGCGATATGGCTCTGGAACTGGAAGAAGTCCCGGTGGCCCGGCGCGCACGCAATGCCTCACCCGAGAAGCTCTGTGCCGAGGAAGGGCAGCGTTTGCTGGCGCGCCTGAAGCCCTCCGATTATGTCATTGCTCTGGATGTGCGAGGCAAGTCGCACAGCACCGAGACGCTGTCGCGCTGGATGGCGGACTGGCGCATGCAGGGGCGTGACGTGGCGCTGCTCGTGGGCGGGCCGGATGGCTTGTCGCCCGAAGTCCTCGGTCGGGCTGATGCCCGATGGTCCCTGTCCGAGCTGACCTTGCCGCATCCCCTGGTGAGAGTCGTGCTGGCCGAGCAGCTTTACCGGGCCTGGACGCTCATGTCCGGTCATCCGTACCATCGCGGCTGATATGAGGCTCTAGCGTGCACGAAATCAAGGATCCGCAGCGCGAGCGCAGAATTTTTGCTGCACGGACCATTGTCTCGGCGCTGGTCGTGCTGATCTGCTTTGCCGTGCTCATCTGGCGCTACGGCGTGTTGCAGCTGGAAAAGCACACCGTTTATCAAACCCTGTCCGACAAGAATCGCATGCAGTTGCAGAGCGTGCCACCGACACGCGGTCTGATTCTGGATCGGAATGGCCACTTGCTGGCCGACAACCAGCCCAACTTTTCGCTGGCGATAGTGCGCGAAAATGTGCAGGACATGGATGCGTTGCTGGAGATGCTCAAGGAGCTGGTCGAGCTTGAGGATGACGACATTGCGTCGTTTCGCAAGCGACTGAAGCAGCGGCGGCGGCCCTATGAGGGCGTGATCTTGCGCAGCCGGCTGACGGACGAGGAAATCGCACGGGTTGCCGTCAACAAGCACCGGCTCAAGGGGGTGGATGTTCAGGCTGAACTGATCCGGAGCTATCCCTACGGACCGCTGTTTGCCCATGCCGTGGGCTATGTGGGACGTATCAACGAGCGCGAGCTGGCCAGGCTGGACCCGGCGGACTATGACGGCACCCACTACATTGGCAAGACGGGCATCGAGCGCCGCTACGAGGACCTGCTGCATGGCGAGGCAGGATTTCAGACGGTTGAAAAGGACGCACGCATGCATATCTTGCGCGTGCTCGAGAAGACGCCCCCCCGTCCCGGGCAGGATCTGCGCCTGACGCTTGATGTGCGTCTGCAGCAGGTGGCTGAAAAGGCGTTGGACGGCCGTCGTGGTGCAGTGGTGGCAATTGACCCGCGCAATGGCGAAATTCTGGCGTTGGTCAGCCAGCCGGCATTTGACCCCAACTGGTTTGTCACCGGCATCAGCACCCAGCGTTACTCAGAACTGCGAGATTCTCTTGACCTGCCGCTGTTCAACCGGGCAGCGCGTGGTCGGTATCCCCCGGGATCGACCATCAAGCCCATTATCGCCCTGGCCGGTCTGGATTCAGGGGTGGTGACACCTGAATACCGTATCTGGGATCCGGGCTGGTATCAGCTCGAGAATGACGAGCGCTTCTACCGGGACTGGAAGGCAGGCGGTCATGGCTGGGTGGACTTCAAGTCATCCATTGCCGAATCCTGCGACGTATATTTCTACGACCTGGCCTTTCGTCTGGGCGTTGATCGCATGTCTCACTACCTGAGCATGTTCGGGTTTGGTCGCGACATGACGGCGGATGTGATCGATGCCAGTCGGGGCATTCTCCCCACCAGAGAGTGGAAGCGGGCTGTGCGCGGACGGCCATGGTACCCGGGCGACTCGCTGAACATGGGAATCGGCCAGGGCTTCATGGTGGCCACACCCATCCAGCTGGCGGTCGCTACGGCAGTAATTGCCAACCAGGGCAAATGGGTGGTGCCGCACTTGTTGAAGCAGGCCGGGGACACGCCGTGGATGCCGGAAGAGGTACCACCGCCGGTTGATGTGAAAAATCCGTGGACCTGGAGTCATGTCATTGGCGCCATGGCAGAGGTCATGCATGGGCGACATGGAACCGCGCGTCGGGCAGCACGCGGCGCGCCCTATCGCATGGCGGGGAAGACTGGCACCGCACAGGTTGTCGGTATCCCGCAAGGCGAAAAGTATGATGCGGATGAATTGGCTGAGCGACTGCGTGATCACGCCCTGTTTGTCGGGTTTGCTCCCCTGGAGAACCCGCAGGTTGCGGTGGCGGTGGTGGTCGAGAATGGGGGAGGGGGAAGTACCACAGCCGCCCCGGTTGCGCGCAAGCTCTTCGATGCCGTGGTATTGGGAGCAGGGGATGAGCCGAATGACGCGCTTGCAGATCGGGGGCGCCCATGAGTAGCAGGGATTTTGTTCATCAGCTTGGCGGCGAGCACGGGCTGTCATCCAGCCGGCTGAGTACGCGCCTGCATCTGGACTGGCTGCTGCTTGTATCGCTGGCGCTGGTCTGTACGTCCGGGCTGGTGGTACTGTATTCCGGTGCAGACGGTAACATGAAGCTGGTCTGGCGGCAGGCGGCCTATATGGGACTGGGCACCCTGTCCATGGTGCTTCTCGCTCAGATCGAGCCCGCCACCTATCGTCGCTGGGCCTTGCCGGTGTACCTCGGCGGGGTCGCGCTGCTGGTGGCCACACTCTTTGCAGGTGCGGATGCCAAGGGGGCCCAGCGGTGGCTGCAGATTCCCGGCGTGGGCGTGCGCCTTCAGCCATCGGAGATCATGAAGATTGCCGTACCGATGATGGTGGGCGCCTATCTGTCCAGGCGTCCGCTGCCGCCTTCTCCCAAGCACCTGGCAGGTGCCTTGCTGATTTGCCTGATTCCGGCATTGCTCATCTTCAGGCAGCCCGACCTGGGCACGGCCATCCTGATCGCCGCCTCGGGTCTGTTTGTGATCTTCCTCGCGGGACTGAGCTGGAAGTGGATCGCCGGGTTCGTTGCACTGGTGGCCACTGCGGCGCCGCTTTTCTGGTTTTACGTCATGCATGACTATCAGAAACAGCGTGTGCTGACCTTTCTTGATCCATCCAAGGATCCTCTGGGTGCGGGCTGGAACATCATTCAGTCCGAGACGGCCATCGGCTCAGGCGGGCTGTGGGGGAAGGGGTGGCTTCTGGGGACCCAGTCTCACCTGGATTTCCTGCCGGAAAGTCATACCGACTTCATCATCGCCGTCCTGGCAGAAGAGTTTGGTTATGTGGGAGTGCTGGCCTTGCTGGCAGGCTACCTGCTGATCATCGGTCGAGGCCTGTACATGGCGGCCACAGCACAGGATACCTTTTGCAGGGTAGTTGCCGGCGCGCTGACCCTGACATTCTTCGTCTACGTGCTGGTCAACATGGGCATGGTCAGCGGACTGTTGCCGGTGGTGGGCGTCCCGCTGCCATTGATCAGCTATGGCGGAACCTCCATACTGACGCTGCTCAGTGCCTTTGGGGTGATCATGTCGCTGCATACGCACCGCCGTATGCTAGGCTATTGAACAACCGGATTGAAAACAGGAAAAAGGAATGAAACTCAGCCATCTTGTCAGCCTGATTCTGGCCTGTGCCGTGTCGGCAGCGGTTCAGGCGAGCTACCTCGAGCACCCCAGGGCGCAGGCGTTCATGCAATCCTTGATCGAGAAGGATGGCTTTGACGAGGCCGATATCAAGCGCTGGCTTGCCGCAGCCGAGCGCCAGCAGAAGATTCTGGATGCCATCGCACGACCGGCCGAGCGGGTACTCGAATGGAAGGACTACCGCAAGATCTTTGTGACCGAAGACAGGATACGAAAAGGCCGTGACTTCATGAAGGCTCAAATGGAGACGCTTGACCGCGCGGAGCACACATTTGGCGTGCCGGCGCGCATCATCACGGCGATCATCGGCGTGGAGACGCGCTACGGTCGGCACCGGGGTGGATATCGGGTGCTGGATGCGCTCAGTACACTGGCATTCGATTATCCGCCGCGCAGTGCCTTTTTCGAGAAGGAGCTGCGCCAGTTTCTCCTGATGACCCGGGAGCAGAACATGGATCCGCTGATGCTCAAGGGGTCGTACGCCGGTGCCATGGGGTTTGGCCAGTTCATTCCGAGCAGCTACCGCCGGTATGCGGTGGACTTTGACGGAGATGGTATTGCCGATATTCTCGATAATGTGACGGATGCCATAGGCAGTGTTGCCAACTACTTTGTCGAGCACGGCTGGCAAACCGGCAAGCCCGTGGCGGTTCGCGTACAGCCCGCAGGCGCTGTGCCCGAAGACTTGCTCCCCGACAAACAGAAGCCCGTGCACAGTGTCGGCGATCTTATGGCTGCCGGCGTCCCCAACCCGCTGAATGTGCCCGCCGACTTGCCGGCTCGACTGATTCGTCTGGAGGGTGCCGACGGGCCGGAATACTGGATGACCTTCCACAATTTTTACGTCATCACGCGCTACAATCATTCCGACATGTATGCGATGGCCGTGTATCAGCTCAGCGAGGCATTTTGATGAGAGCATGGGTGTGGGGGCTGGCCGCCGTGCTGCTGGCGGGTTGTTCCACCTCGAGGTATCACGTGGACCAGGACTATGGGCCCCGTTCTCCGGTGACCATTACCGCCGAGGAGCCCACACCACGGTTTGAACCGCGCAGCCGTTCAGGCAACAAGAGCCCCTACACCGTCAATGGTCGCACCTATCATGTCCTGGCATCTGCGCAGGGCTATGTGGAAGAAGGCGTGGCCTCCTGGTATGGCAATAAGTTCCACGGCCATCGCACCTCCAACGGTGAGATCTATGACATGTACAAGTATACGGCCGCCCACAAGACGCTGCCGCTGCCCTCATACGTACGTGTTACCAATCTGGCCAACGGGCGCAGTGTGGTGGTACGCGTCAATGATCGGGGGCCCTTCCATGGCAACCGGCTGATCGATCTTTCCTATGCGGCAGCACAGAAGCTCGGCTATGTCGGCCAGGGTACCGCACGCGTCCGGGTCGAAGCCATTCAGCCCGGCAATTATCAGGCGGCGCTGGACCGGCAAGGCTATTATATTCAGGTGGCTGCTGTGAGCGAGCAGGCCCGGGCCATCCGGCTGACCAATGAAGTGGCCAACCTGATCGATCAGAACGTGTTTTACGAATACGGTGAACAGGCCGGGGTGTATCGCGTGCGTGTTGGCCCTTTCGCGCAGGAGCGTGATGCACGTCATTATGAAGCCCTTCTTGCACGCACCGGCCGCTTTGACACGATTGTCATCCAGCGCCCCTGGCGTTAAGGACTTTTACTTAAATCCTCTTCATGCGGGCTGGCTGGCGTGCGTGCACCGGTCAAATCGGGTACTATTCCGAGCTTGAACAACCATCCTTTACCTCACTCACGAATAATCAGACCGATCAACATGAATGCACTTGCCAGGAAGCTTGTTTCTCTGACGTGGTTCAGCCTGCTAGCCTTGTGGACCTTGGCTGCGCAGGCCGCGCAACCGATTCTCATTCCCGCACCGCCGCAGATTGCCGCCAAATCCTACATTCTCATGGATGCCAACAGCGGCTATATCATTGCGGAAAACAACAGTCATGAAAAACTCCCGCCTGCGTCGCTGACCAAGCTGATGACGGCCTACGTGGTGGAGTACGAGATTGCCAAGGGGCAGCTCAGCCCGGAGGATGAAGTCCGGATCAGTGTCAAGGCCTGGAAGACCGGCGGATCCAAGATGTTCGTTCGCGAAGGCACACGGGTCAAGCTCCGGGATCTGATGAAGGGCATTATCATCCAGTCGGGCAATGACGCCAGTGTGGCCGTCGCGGAGCACCTGGCTGGCAGCGAGGATGCCTTTGCCGACATCATGAACCAGCACGCTCAGCTGCTGGGCATGAAGGACTCGCACTTTGCCAATGCCACCGGGTTGCCGCACAAGGATCATTACACCACAGCGTATGATCTGGCACTGCTGGCCCGCGCCATCATTACCCGCTTCCCGGAGCAGTACAAGATTTACTCCGAGAAGTACTTTACCTACAATAATATCCGTCAGCCCAACCGCAACCTGCTGTTGTGGCGGGACAAGTCGGTTGACGGACTGAAGACCGGCCACACGGCAGAAGCCGGATACTGTCTGGTGGCGTCAGCGGTGCGTGACAACATGCGCCTGATCAGTGTCGTCATGGGAGCG
>RFIV01000125.1 GCA_003695085.1 Gammaproteobacteria bacterium | reverse complement strand
TTCGCTTCATCATCAACAGTGGCTTCTGGCTGGGCGGCCTTTTCGGGGTGGCACAGATGGTCGTCTGGTACTACTGGCAGAATTGGTGGCTCCTGCCGGTCTGTGGTCTGATTGTCGGCTGGGCAACCAACTGGATCGCCCTGAACGTGATTTTTCGCCCGCTCAATCCGGTCAAGGTCGGTCCTTTTACATTGCAAGGCCTGTTTCTCAAGCGCCAGAAAGAAGTCGCCGCCAGTTTCTGCCACATTGTGACTCACGAGATTCTGACCATCGGCAACATGACGGAAGCCATGCTCAACGGTCCCCGTTCGCAGCGTACCCGGGCCCTCATCAAGAAACATATCAAGCCCCTGGTCGATGATACCGCGGGGATGACCAAACCGTTGACCCAGATGGCCTTCGGCCCCAAGGGATTTGCCGAGCTCAAGCAGCAGGTGGGCGAGATGGCGATCGAGCTGTCCGGCAACACCTTCAACGACCCGGTCTTCAATCATGCCCGGGCTGAGCGCGTGGAAGCCATCATGCGGGAGCGAATGGAAGCCCTGTCACCGGAAGAGTTCCAGGATCTGCTGCGTCCCTGCTTCCAGGAGGATGAAATCAAGCTCATCATCATCGGCGGCGTGCTGGGCTTTCTTGCCGGGCTGGCGCAGCTGGTGTTTGTCTTCGACTGGCAGTTCTGACGCGTATTTTTTGATCAATTGGCGGCCATTATGCGTCAACTTTTTATACATATTTTGACAAGTCGTTACAACTCCGACATGATCTGAATTCAGATTCAGATTTTGGAGCGCGTCATGCAAGCGATGATCCGTACCGGACGCTGGAACCGCCCCGAGATCAGGGAAGACATGAGCCGAGCGCTCGTTCGGGAAGCCTTCCGGCTCATTCGTCAACGTCAGATCCATGGCAGCCAGAATGCTGCTATACTTGAACACTACGACACCCGAATCGAGACCCACTTCCAGCTACTGGAGAGGCTGGAAATGTCCTGACCGGACGCGTTATTGCTGTCCGCCCGGTCTGCACAGGAGAGTTGCATGGCCGGGATTCTGAAACGACTGTTTTCTCGCCCGAATCGTTCCAGACACAGTGAACACCTGGTCACACGCGACCCAGTGGTCATCCCCGATCCCTACGCGCGCCTGGACCTGCAGCATCTGTTTCACGCCCGGACAGACGAAGCCACCACCGGACTGCGTGAACTGGAGCAGGCCCTGCGCAAGCGCCTGCGCCGGGAGGCAGACCGGTCACTGACCTTGCCCCGACAACCTGCCGTTCTGCCCCAGCTCATTCGCTGGCTGAATGATGACTCGGTGTCGCACCGGCAACTCGCTGCGACCATTGAGGCCGATCCGGCCCTGTCTGCTGCCCTGCTCCGGCTGGCCAATTCCGTCTACTTCCGGGTAGGCACGGAGCCCGTGGAAACCATCCCTCGGGCCATCGCCGTGGTTGGCCTGGACGGCTTGCGACGGCTGGTCGCAGCCGCCCTGACCATGCCCGTGGTCAGGGGACAGGGACGCGACCCGCTGAGGGAGTCCCTCTGGGCCTGGGCATTATCGGCCGGTGAACTGAGCCGTCAGGTAGCGCAGTATACAGGTGCAGACGAAGCCTCGCTCTATCTGGCAACCCTTATCGCTGCCATCGGCTACCTGACCGTATACCTCAACGCCCGAGAGCTCGGTGCCGAACGCAATCTGCCCGCCAACCGCGTGCAGACACTGGTACCGCCACTCATCATGGCATTCCGCTTTGACGTCGCTCAGCGGATAGCCGACCACTGGCATCTGTCACCGGAGTTGCGCAACGCCATGCGCGAGCTGCGCAATGATGCACCACGCCAGCCCGGCTCGCTGGCTCACGGACTGGCCATGACGCTCCAGTGCGCCCACCTGCGACACCTGCACGGACGTGGCGCGCTTGACGAGGAGGAAGTGCGCCGGTTTACACAGGCACAAGCTGAACCAGAATGGTACGATAGACTGTTCTTCGAACCGGTTGCTGAGGACACTCCCTGATGCCTGCACTGAAACGCTGGCAGCGTGTGCTGCTGGGCCTGTTGATTATCCTGATTCTGCTTCCCGTCGTGCTCATCAAGTGGGGCGTGCCGATGGCCGCCAACTACGCCTTCAACCAATTTCTGGTCGATCAGGACCTTGAGGGCCATGCACCGACGCTGGACATCTCGCTTCTGGATCGCCGCATCACGCTGTCTCAACTCAGCCTCACGCGTCCGGATGGCACCGAGCTGCTGCGCATCCCCACGCTGAGCCTGGATCTCGATCTCGGCGCCCTGATGAACCGCACCCTGCACATCCCGGAACTGTCGCTGGCCGGTGCCTGGCTCAGCGTTGTGCAGGACAACGATCACCTTGAGATTGCCGGCCAGACGCTGCCCACCGGGCAGTCTCCCGAGCAGGACGCCGCCCCCGAAGAGAAACCCTGGGCTGTGCGTATTGACCGCATCCGCCTGTCCGACAACCGCATTCACCTGACGCATGCGGCGAAGTCCACGACCCTTTCTCTCAACCGTCTCGACCTCGACCGGCTGCGTATCATGGGCGCGCACATCAGCCTGGCGGCGCGGCTCGAGGCACAAATCAACCAGAACTCCTCTCTGGCACTCACCGGAGAAGTTGTCACGCAACCCGCGTTATTTATCCACGCCCGGCTGGAGCGTGCCGAACTGCACCGGGATGACCTGAACACACTGGTCCAGCTCCCGCCTGAACTGGGCAACGCCACGATCCGGCTGTCCGGCGATACACGTTTTACGCGCGGAGCCCTGCCCAGGATCGAAGTGGATCAGGCCCGACTGTCACTGCACAACCTCAGTGCCAAGATCCAGGACCTGAATCTCACCACCGAGG